>JAPOQA010000003.1 GCA_026710945.1 Chloroflexota bacterium | reverse complement strand
GGCACAGGCTTGCAAGGCGAGGTTGAAGCGGGCATGATCGTCCAGGAGAGTGAGGGGATGACAGCGGTTCTGCTGCATGACGAAATGTCCCTTGAAGTCCATCTGCCACAGCGCGTTGGGCTGGGGATGCTCAAACCTGATCTGGGGTGTATGCTTGGCGCTCTGGGCCGGGTCGATGAGCCCATGGCGTGTGAGCACAGCGTGGATCGTGCTCTTGGCCGGCACGTCGGTGACCCCCTGGTTCTGCAGCATTCTGCGCAGCACATGCGCGCCCTTCGTAGGATGCGCCAGACGCAGCGCGATGATGCGTTCCTCCATCGCCGGGCGCGTGCGGTGCGGACACGTGTGCGTGCGGTGCGAACGGTCATGCAGGCTCTGCGCTCCCCCCGACGCGTACCGCCGCAACCACTTGTAGCCGGTCTTGCGGCTGATGTTGAACCTGCCACACAATTCGCTCATACTCACTGCGCCACTATTGGCCAGAGCAATAAACTCTTCCCGGGCAGACATAAGCGTTTCCACCTTCCACGACATGGTCATCCTCCCGCTGCAAGATTCTCCATGCCTATAGGTGTAACCTATCAACCCGAACAAGTGTTACCCATCAACCCGGTCTATACATCCGAGGAGAGGGAGTCTCCTCGCCTGCAAGCCTGGGCTTTGCATAGTCCTCCAATTTGGTAATTGATCCGTCTCAGGGCGGTTCAGACATGAGAGTGGTCGGTCAGTCTTAGGCCGGTCTTTAGGCAACTTATCGAGAAGACGTGATATCAAGAATCGTTACCCGAGGACTTTCTCTGTGAATTCACCTAGCCATACCGGCCGGACCGTCATGAAGGAGCAGCCACGGTCAGGCGTAGGAGGATGGTGTTGTCTATTTCCAGGTCGCTGCCCCAGATGAGGCGGGCGGATTCGTCCCATTGGATCCGGTTGTAGCCGTCCCGGGGGCGCACGGCGGCTTCGGTCCACTCGGTGGCGGAATCCCACTGGTCGGCGGCAAAGTCGGTGCTGGTCCAGCCGGGAGGGGCTTCTGACTTCTCAAAGCGGCATGTGGTGTTCGGATCAGCGGCTTTCTCGCACTCGGGGTTCAGGGGAGCGCGATGGATAACTAGCACTTTCCAGCCGCTATTGGTCACGGCCACAATCTTGCCGGTGCTCAGGTCGGTGATTTGCGCGATGATGCCGCCGTCGCCCATCTGCTGGTTGCGTTCCCCGATGTATTCGAGGCCAGAATCGGTCTCCTTGAAGTCCTTGGCTTCGATGGCGATGGTCAGGGGATACGCGGCGGTGAAAGTGATAGTCTCGGCGTTGAAGGACCGCTCCGTGGTGATGGATACCGAATCTTCGCCGACCAGTTCCCCGTTGACGTAGAGCGCAAACCAATTGTCTGCCCACACCTCAGCTTTGAATTCTGACGTGGTGGTCTGGCCGGAGGACTTTTCCGGGGCAGCTGCTTCCGGACTTGAGGCGGTTGTAGCGGCGCCATCGCCGTTTCCACAGCCGACCGCCAGCCACATGACGATCAGCAGCGCCGCCGCCCACTTAAGGAAGTTCTTGGACATGCGTGTCTCTTTCACTCCGTTTTGGCAGTTGCGCATAGGACGTTGCCCGGCAACACAACAAGACCGCGCAGGTTGCGCGCACGGGACGTGCGCACCCACGCTCCTACACATCAAGGCAAATGTGTCGGACTGCGAGTAGTCCAACAACATTGCAATCATGGGTAAGTGTCACCGGCGGCACAGGTTACGCGCACGTCCCGTGCCAACCTGCGCTACCCATCGATCCGCAATCGCTAGACTACGGCGTGACGTACCTGCAGCCCTTCGGAAGCGTTACTCCAGCACCGAGTGATAAATGGAGTCTACAAGTTCCATGGTCTTCGTGGCGTCACTGAAGTTAGTGTCAGGCTGGCGGCCGGTCTTGATGCAGTCGATGAAGTGGCGGCTCTCGCCAAAGAAGCCATAAGCACGGTGGCGCGCCTCGCTGCCCGCGACCGTGTTGACGTCCAACACCGCCGGCTCGTCGTTGCCGTCCGTATAGACTCTGGCCGTATCGTCCGGGTCGATGTAGGCCGTAATGCCCTTGCCGTGAATCTCGAAGATGTGCCGCCGCGTCCCGGCAACCCAATTTGCCTGCAGGAAACCGGCGCAGCCGTTGTCGAACTTGATGAGTGCGTTGAAGACGTTGGGGTAATCGGCATACACCTCACGCACGTCGCTGGCCACCGCCGCTACGTCGCTCCCGCCCAGCCAGCGGCATACGTCTACCGCGTGGACTGCGTCACAACTGAGAATGTCAGTCGCGCCGCCGTAGTAAGGGAGGTCGCCCGGCGTCGTGAACTGGTGCTTGAGAAAGACCGACTGGAATTGGATGATCGGCCCGCGAGCTTCCACCTGGGCCCGCACTTCGCGCATGAGCGGGATGAAGCGGCGATTGAAGGCCGTCATAGTGAGCGCACCGTACTTGGCGGCGGTCTTGGCCATGCTGCTGGTCTGGAACGCGTTGAGTCCCGGCGGCTTCTCCACGAAGAGATGGTGGCCGCGCTGCAGGACGTTTATCGAGATGTCGTAAAGATGGTGGGGCGGCATGAGGCAGTAGACCCCGTCCGGCTTTTCCTTGTCGAGCATCTCGCGATAGTCGGAGTAGGTGTTGGCGATGTTGAAACGGGCCGCCGTACTTTGCAGCCGCTCGGCGTCGAGATCGCACGTGCCGGCAATCTCCACGTCTTCCATCTCCGTCAACGACGGATAGTGCATGACGTTGGCGAGACTGCCCGCGCCGATCATGCAGATGCGTACTTTGTTCGAGGCAGACATCAAGTCCTCCAATGTGGCTGGTTTCGTCAGGTGCTGCTTTCGCACCATGATAGAAGCCGTATCGGCGAAACACAAGCGATTGCCGCGGCAACAACAGTGCACAAACCATGCAGGATGTGGCGCACATCCATTGGCCGCCCACGTAGGGGCACGATATATCGTGCCCCTACGCCAAATGCGAGGCCGATGTGAATCAGTGATGATTGCGACAGGGTCGGCGTTCGCCACAGCAGAGGCAAAGAGTCTATCATCAGAGGTGAATGCCGGCTAAGCAATGCTTGAGGAATGCAAGGGAGAGATGGAATCGTGGATGCCGCTCTAGAACTCTTGGTGGATGCACACGCTCTGGTGGGCGAAGGGCCGCTGTGGGATGAGGAAGAGCAGGTGCTCTACTGGGTGGATATACTCAGCTCCAAACTCTTCATCTACGATCCGGCCACGGGCGAAAATCACTCCATTGAGGTGGGACAGCACGTAGGTACCGTGGTGACGCGCGCGTCAGGCGGGCTGATGCTGGCGGTGCCGGAGGGCTTTGCGTCTTTCGACCTGGAGAGCCAAGAGCTCACGCTGGTTGCCACGCCGGAAGCGCACATTCCCGGCAATCGCTTCAACGACGGCAAGTGCGATCCGGGAGGCCGCTTCTGGGCGGGCAGCATGGCCTACGCGAATCCCAAGGACTCCGGCAGCCTCTACCGTCTCGATACCGATATGAGTGTCCACGAGATATTCGGCGGCGTGGCCATCTCGAACGGCATCATCTGGAGCCTCGACCACACGACGATGTACTATATCGATACCCTGCGCATGAATGTGCGCGCGTTTGACTACGCCAACGCGACCGGTGACATTAGCAACGAACGGGTGATCATTGACTGGCCGGAAGACGCCGGGATGCCGGACGGGATGGCCATCGATAGCGACGGCATGCTCTGGGTGGCCCATTACGGCGGCTCGTGTGTGAGCCGGTGGGATCCAAACTCCGGCGAAATGCTGGAGAAGATCGACCTACCGGTTACTCAGGTCACGGCGTGCGCCTTCGGCGGTCCGGAGCTTGATACGCTCTACATAACCTCCGCGGCCCAGGAACTCGATGCCGCGGCGCTGGAGCGGGAGCCGCTCGCCGGCGGGGTCTTCTCCCTCAAGAAGCCGTACCAGGGTGTCCCGTCGTTTCGGTTTGGCGGGTAGGGCCTCACTCGCGTACGTTCGTTTAGGGTGTAAATGGCGAAGTGTCCGACTTTCTAGCGCCGAAAGCGGTGGTAGTCCCGTAGGGTCACGATGTATCGTGCCCCTACATTCCAGACGTGCGCGCACTCACCCCCGGATCCTTGCGTAAGTGGGGCCAGCGGCCAATAAGCGCGACCTCTGCCTGATCGTGGGGGCCGCAGCGAGGAAACTGTTCACTTGTCTTACCAATCGTCGCAGACGTCAAAGGTACGAGTAAGTCTCCGTAAACGGGGACATACTTGAAACAGTTTCCAATTGGGTCTAGAGAAAGGAATTGACACATGCAATCGCTCGCACCGCAGCAAGACTTCATAGGTATGGAAGACTCGTCGTATCTCTATACCGGCGCGGAGTCGGCGCCGCTGAAGTCGCAGACGCAGGCGCTGGAGCGCTATCTCCAAGAGCGCCCGCGTGCCGAGGCCGGGCGGGCGGAGCATATAGCCACCGAACAGCGGTGCAAGCAGCAACTCGCGAGCCTCATGGGCTGTACGGCGGACGATGTCGGCTTGGTCGGCAGTGCCTCGGAAGCCATCATCTTGATTGCCAGCGGCATAGACTTCACGCCCGGCGACAACATCGTCACTAATGACCTGGAGTTTCCCAGCACCGTGCTGCCGTGGATACAGATGAAAGAGCACGGCATCGAGGTGCGCCTGGCGCGTAGTGAGAACTGGCAGTTCACGCCGGAAGACGTCATTGCGCACATTGACGAGCGCACGCGTCTGGTGGCGGTCAGCCACGTGAGCTACCTTTCGGGACTGCGGCTCGATCTTGACCCTATTGCCGAGGCCGCCCACGCCCATGGCGCGTTGCTGCTGGCGGACGTAACACAGTCGTTAGGCGTCGTGCCCGTGGACGTGAGTGATTACGACTTTGCGGTCGCCAGCACGTATAAGTGGCTGCTCGGCATCCACGGCGGCGGCGTGCTCTACTGGAACCGCGCGCGGTTGCCGGACTTCGCCCCGGGAGCGGTGGGCTGGTTCTCCGTGAGTGACTTTCTCAGTGACGATCGCTTCGAGAGAATCACCTGGAAGCCGACTGCCGAGCGCTTCGAGCTCGGCATGCCCTCATACGCAGCGATCTACGCCCTGGAGAACGGCGTTGGCTACCTGCAGCAGTTCGGCACCGACTGCATCGGCGCGCATGTGGAAGCGCTGGGCGATGAGCTCATTGGCGGCTTGCGGGATCAAGGTTGGACGATCATGACGCCGCAGGAGAGAGTTCGCCGCGCCGGGAATATTGCCATCGCTGTGGATGACGCCGTGGCCGTGCGCGATGCACTCATCGATAGAAACGTCCACACATGGGGCGGCGATGGGCGCGTGCGTGCGTCTCTCCACCTCTACAACGACAGTTCGGACGTTGAGTCCTATCTCGCCGCGTTGCAGCCGTTTGCGCCAGGTCGCTGATGGCGTTCAGGCACGAATTCACGATTGCCGCGCCGCGGGAACGCGTTCTTCAGTTCCACCGCGCAAGGCGGAGTCTCGCCGCCATCACGCCGCCGCCCATCATCGTGCGGATTCAGGCGGGACCGGAAGTGCTGTCAACCGGTGACGAACTCCGGTTTACGCTCTGGCTCGGCCCGTTTCCCATCCGCTGGCATGCCACTATCGAAGCCGTGAGCGACGCTGGCTTTGCCGATAGACAGCTTAGCGGCCCGTTCGCGCACTGGGTCCACCGGCATACCTTTATACAGAGCGGAGAGAATCTCACCACCGTGCGCGATGAGATAGCGTACGCCTACCACCGCCAATTCCTTTGGGGGCTAATCGGGCGGCTCTTCGTGCTGGGTCTGCCAGTGCTCTTCGCTTACCGGGCGTGGAGAACGAAGCGGCTGATTGAATAGTGTGACCTAGCGACCAATGGATCTTCCAACTAATGCGAGCGGCAACAAGTGTCAGCGAAATCCCGTTCGACCAGTATAAGATGTAATCGCCCGAGATGGATTAATTCGGGTCGTCATCTTCGCCCTCAGTCTCTCTGATTTGGCGCCTTGCAATCTCGTTCATCACACGTTGAGCGAAACTTATCCTGCTACCGATAGATTGATAACCCGCCATTCTACGTTCATGCGCCAAGTCGTCGTATAACTCTTCTGTAACCCAGGGGTTTTGTTCAATAAATTCATCAAGTGACCAACCAGGTTGGTAGCTCCACGTTGGATTTGCATTCGCTGCGAGTTGGGCTAGAGCGTACTTCACACCCATAGGTGTTCGTTGTGACATTCGGCAGCACCTCTATTTGGGGATAGGAACTTAGTCTCGGCCTATGGCGTCAAAAAAAGGCAATGCTACTTTGAATCGGAACAATTCGGCGAATTCTCAGCTTAGGTGAGTGTCGGCCACAGAATGGTAGAGGATCGGCTAAGTCCGATTTGAATTCGAATCGTACAGCACCGGAAACCGACCTCATCGTGCTAAGCTGATTTCGTTTATCCAGGCAGTAAATACTATGCAGCCTTCTTCTCGTTCTGCCGCGGTAGTGAGAACCCCATTCAAGGCGTATGGCTCTACACCTGGCCACTTTTGCTGCATAGAGTCAGCGAGATCCTTGTATTGTTTAGCTGTTTCGTCATCTGCAACAGACAGAAGGTGCTGGACAATACAATCGGGAACCAATAGATAGCTGCCATAAAACAACAATTCGTCTGATACCTTGAATATGTATCCGGAATCGAGGTACATGGACAAGACAATTGACGCAGTCGCAGTCAGATATTCGTGAAAGTTCGTCAAGTTTTGTACATCAGCGCTGTCGGTGCTTTGTTTGAGTCTATCAGCAAAATACAGAAGAAGTATGTCGCGCGGTAGCGATACGTCCTGCGGTGTGCGAAGAATCACCATCCGTGCGCAAAAGTCTTGGTAGCCTGGTGAGGACCTTGTCCGGGATTCAAGAGTACCGCCGCGATGATAACCTACTCGCTCATTGAGAGATCTTTCCCAGAGGTTTGTTGCAGACCGCTTGCCAAGATCACCGAACTTCTCGTTCCACCAGCGCACCATGTACTGTTCTGCTACAACGGCCTCTATAAGGCAGTCTTCTACTGATAACCAGCGAGTCTCCCTCGGGCCATCCTTAGAAGCATTGAATGCCATTACTATTTGCCATGTTATCAGTGCTGCGAGAACCTCCGGGGACTCATTGTCCAGCATTTCATTAATGACAATTTCGTTTCGAGGAGCTTCGTTATAGATACCCGACCAATTCTCAGGGAGCCCAGTCACGCCAAATGTAAGACTGGGGGCTACTTCAAGAAACCAACTATATAGGATTTCGCCCGTAGGAGTGGTTCTCAACACTTGCAGGGCAAAGCTCAGTGTGGGGTCTATCACCTGGGGTGCGTCTGCAGTTGGCGCCTCGGTTGGCGCAATTGTGGGTGCGATTGTAGGCACTGGAGAGGTTGAAGAATCAGTTGCTGGCACCCCTGCTGGCGGAGGTTGCACACTACAACCTGTGAGTATAAGGACAGCTATCAGTATGAATCTTCGCACACTGACTTCCCTTCTTGTTTGCTTGGCCTACTCTCGAATTGCCCTCGGAGCAACTGTCGGAATTGTCGATTCTAGCGGGCTCAAACTGCCCATTGGAACATGAGATGGCAGACGATCACCGTATCGCAATTGAACGCTCATTCGATATATTAGCTTGAATTGACTTGAATGTACCAACTTGAATTGTCACTTATTAAAGAAAATCGGCATTTTCTTTAATAAAATCGTCGTTTCCAACTGCAATGAACGTTTCATTAAACTATGGACATCTTGACTGACAGTATGAAAGTCACTCTTTTCGCGCGCGTGCCGCGTTGAAATCCATCAGCGGATACGGGCTGCCCGGATGTTGACCCGGCAGGCGGGCCGGCAGGGGTTCGCCTAAGTAACCTTCCAGGCGGGCGCGTTGCCGGGCGACCACATCCGGATGTTGGGCGGCCACGTCGTCAAAGCTATCGCGGTCATCATCGATGCGGTAGAGCTTCCACTGCGGATCGGATTCCTGGATGTTCACCACCGCGTTCCAGGTGTGGTCACGCACGCTCGCCTCGTAGCTCCAGACGGTGAGCGACCAATCGCGCAGTTCGTCCCGCTTGCCGGTGGCGAGCGGCCACATGTCCGCGCCGTCCAGACGGTTGTGGGGCACGCCGAGCCAGTTCAGGACCGTAGGCGCCACGTCGATGTGCTGTACAAAGGGCGTGACTACGGAGTCACGCGGCCCTTCCGGATGGCGCACGAGCATGTTCACGCGGGTGTTGTAGGCGTTCATGTGGCGCTGGCTCTTGCCGAATTCGCCATGCTCGTTCATCTGCGTGCCGTGGTCGGAGGTAAAGACGATGATGGTCTCGTCCAGCAAACCGCTGTCTGCCAGGTGGTTGAGGAGCACACCCATCCACTTGTCGATGAATGTGATCGAGCCGTAGTAGAGCGCCTTGACGCGCTCCTCTTCCGCCGCGGACAGCGGCTCGCCGCGCGGCTGAATGGGTTCGATGCCCTGCCAGGGCGCATCCATGTAGGCGTCGGCATAGCTGAACGGCGGATGCCACGGCTCGTGGGCTTCAAACGAGTCGACCCAGAGAAAGAACGGGTGCTGGTCGCGGCTGTCCTCGATGAATTGAATGGCCCGGCGCATGCACTTGGCGAAAGTAAAGTCCTCTTCCGTGTGGCGGTCCTTCACGTTCCACAGCCACTGGCGCAGCCCGAATGGCACGTTGTCGGGATTGTAGGTGTAGCGCTCGGCCTGGAGTTCCTCCTCGGTCCCGAGACGGTAGGGATCGGCCTCCTGGCCGCGAAAGAACTCCCAGTTCATGAAACCGCGGGTGAAGTTCATGGTCGGCTTGAAGAGGTGGTAGGTATCGGCCACGAGGCCCGTCGCATAGCCGGCCCGCGAGAGCCGCTCGGCCAGCGTTTGCTGATGGGGCGGCACGCCATGCCAGCCGGGCATGCCCGGCGCGCCCGGTGAGGAGCCGGTGGTGTCAATCGTCCAGCGCCACGGGAAGCCGCGTATGCCGGTAAAGAGCGAGCGACGCGCCGGCACGGTCGGCAGCGCCTCGGCAAAGGCATTCTCGAACCAGACCCCGTCCCGCGCCATGGCGTCGAGGGTTGGCGTTTGCATATTTTCTGCGCCGAGATGCCGGATACAATCGGCGCGAAAGGTGTCGAGACAGATGACGATGCAATTCACGGGGCTAATCCTTCTTCCAATAGTCAGGTATGGGCGAGGCGGCTCGCGCTTCGACTTAAGGCTCTGCTCCTTCGCGTATTCCGTGGGCGTGCGGCCAGTCCACTATAGTATATCGCGTAGCATACCGGCAGCGTTTGGTATACTTTGAGCAGACGAACGTTGTGGCAAGGGGGACACCATCATGGCTGCCCTGACGACAGAGGAACGACTCAGCCGTCTTGAAGGGGTCTATGAACACTTGGCAACTAAGGATGACTTGGCCACCCTGAGGGGCGAACTGAAAGCCGACGTGGCTGCCCTGAGGGGTGAACTGAAAGCCGACATGGCCGATCTGAAGGGCGAACTAACGTCTGAAATCCGCGCGATGGAGGTTCGCCTGATCAAGTGGATGGTTGGGGGCATGGCAGTGTGGGCTGCTGTCCTCATTGGTGGGATGAGACTACTCGGTAGCTAAACTCTTACGGGGACGCGAACGGCGTCGAGCGACCGCTGCGGATGAACCGTTTGGACGTATTCATGTGCCGGACTTCCAGTGCTACACTGCGCCTCTCGACGTGGGCATAGGTCTAGTTGAACTCCGTACACCTGGAGCACACTTAATTGTTGCGCGCGCCAGGCGCACTCGTCTCCCCCGCAGCAGCGGCATAGGCTTGAAGCGGGTGAGAGAAGCTCCGCTGTGTTTGCTTGGTTAGGTTGAGGCAGCGCACGGCTCGCTCTTTGCCGTCTTACCAAGGATGGCAGCAGGGAGACGAGCATTGATAATCTCTTACACACGCCTTTGCGTGCGCAGGGCGAGGTAAATCCCTATCAACACCAACGCTCCGCCGCCGATCTGCAGCAGCGTCAGGTGCTCGTCCAGGATGAAGTACGCGAGAATACTCGCGCCCACCGGCTCGCCCAGGATTGCCACGGCGACCACCGCGGCGGAAACGTAGCGCAAAGTCCAGTTGTACGCCGTGTGGCCCAAGAGTTGGGGTCCGAGCGCCAAGAGGATCATTACGAGAAAGGTCGCGGGCGCGTAGCCGGTGAACGTCTGTTGTGTCACCAGCGCCGCGACGAGCACCAGCAGCGCGGCCATGCCGTAGACCACCGTGATGTACGGCAGCAGGTCGAGACGCCGGCGCAGACGTTGTCCCAGCAGCAAGTAGCCGGAGTGAAACACCGCCCCGAGCAGCGCCAGCGCGTCGCCGTAGATGGCTTGGCCCTCCACTTGGAAGTCGCTGTAGCCGATCAGGATGCCACCCGTCACCGAAAGCGCGATACCCCACACCAGCAGCGGGTGAAGCCGCTCGCGGAAGATTATGACCATGCCGAGACCGACGAAGATGGGATTGATCGTAACGAGCACGACGGAACTGGCAACGGACGTATACTCCAGCGAAGCAATCCAGGCGATGAAGTGCAGACCAAGGAAGCTGCCCGCCACCGCTCCAATCAGCCAGTCGCGACGACTCAGTGCCCGCAGATGTTCCCTGCGCACAGCGAGCGTGACCGGCGCCAGCACCAGCGCGGCAATTCCCAACCTGTAGGCTGCGATGATGAGCACCGGCGCGTCGGCAAGCTTTATCAGTATTGAGGCGCTGCTGATGATCGCCACAGAGGCAATCAGCGCCAGGACTACACGGATAAACGGCATTGCGACTAAGAAAACTCCTGTGAAACGGCACTGTTGCAGAATAGTCGTCCATGCCCGCAGGCGGCAAGCTTGCATACGTCAATCCGGCGCACGTCGGAAGCCAGATTGAGGCCGGACTCTTGCGGCTCACGTTTTCTGGCGCACTGGCGGGGGACAAGCCCCCGCGCTACGTCTTCTGGTGCTCTGGCGGGGGACAAGCCCCCGCGCTACAAAGAGAAGGTACGCATGCGGTTAGCCCGATTCGCCAATTTGGCAAGCGTAATACCGTTGGGAGGTCGAGCGCCTGGCTTGCGTCCCAATAGAGAATTGTCCACTGTCCCTATAAAGGTAGACAAATCGCTGCTCATTTGTTCAAATAGGTACAAGCCTTCGCATGTAAAGAGACGAACACGCTACCCCAAGTCCGGCGGACGCCGCGCGGCCCTCCCCGATTACGGATGAAGACGCCGGGCGATTTGCGACTTTGATTGAAACGCCATAGACTCCATTCGACATCGACTGCACACAGGACCCTCGTGCATTATGCGCTTGCAGAATCACATAGCCATCGTCACGGGCGCCGCCAACAACATCGGGCGTGCGATTGCGCGTCGCTTCGCGGCAGAGGGGGCAAAAATCCTCATCGCCGACATCCAGGACGAGGCGGGCGAAGCCGTGGCGGAGGCTATACGCGGCGACGACGGCGAAGCGTCGTTCTTCCATGCGGACGTTGGCACCGAAGCCGGCAACCGCGACATGGTGGCCGCTGCGGTGGAACGCTACGGCGGGGTGACAATTCTCGTTAACAATGCTCATTGGGAGCGGCGCGGTTCGATAGAAGAGCTGAGCGCGGAGGATTGGGACGCGAGTTTTGACGTCTTGCTCAGAGCGCCTTTCTTGGCGAGCAAGTTTGCCGTGCCGCACATGCGCGCAGCCGGCGGCGGCGCGATCCTCAACCTCAGCTCGGTGCACGGCTTCCAGGTCAGCCCCGGCTACCCTACCTACGAGACGGCCAAGGCCGCGCTCATCCAGCTCACAAAGCAAATGGCCCTCGAATTGGGCAACGACGGCATCCGCGTCAACGCGATTGCGCCGGGCGCCATTCCGTCGGATGAGATGAAAGAAGAAAACGCCAACGATCCGATCTGGCACGAACGGAATATCCTCTGGAATGTTCTTCCCACCGTTGGTCGCGCCGAGGACATCGCCCAAGGGGCGCTCTATCTCTGTTCGACAGACGCGCGCTTTGTTACGGGACACACGTTGCTTATAGATGGCGGGTTCCTGCTTGGCTTCAAGGGTCTGGGCGGAACGCGTGTGCAGGAGTTCCTGCAACGTCATCCCGAGCTCTTGGAGTACGATCTCTCACGTCCGTTGGGTCCGGCGGCGCAGAAACGCGACAAAGACGCTGCAACGCAGTAGCAATCATTTCTAGCTTGTGCGGAACGGCGCGCCAGGGCGTGTGCGCGGAAGCGCACACCGTTACCTAAGAGAAAGGAAGCTTGCGCATGAAGACCGACGCTGATCCTATTCTGGTTGCCGACGGCTTTGGCTTTCCCGAAGGTCCTGCCTTCGATCGCGCAGGCAACTTCTACGTCATGGAGTGTGATGCCGGACGTATCAGCAAGGTAACGCAGGATGGACACATGGAAGTCTTTGCGGAGACCGGCGGCGTGCCGTGCGGCTCGCGCCTGCACCAAAACGGTCATCTGATCGTCGCGGAAAACGGCTTGGCGCAGATCCTTGACTTTTCGCCCGACGGGACGTGGTCGGTGGTGGCGGAGTCGTTTAACAAGAAGCCGTTCCGGGGCCCGAACGACCTCATTCTCGATAGTCACGGCAACTGCTACTTCACGGATCCTAAGGGGTCTACGCTGGAAAACCCGGTGGGACGCGTGTTCCGTGTGGGGGCAGATGGCGCGATCTCAGTCTTTGCCGTGGGTCTGGCGTTCCCAAACGGAATCTGTCTGTCCGCGGACGAGGGGACGCTCTACGTGGCGGAGACCTTTACCCGGCGCATTCATGCCTTTACCCTGAACTCCGACGGCAGCGCCAACAACCGCAGCTTGTACGCCCAGATGGAAGGCGGCGTCGGGCCGGACGGCATGGACTTTGGCGCAGACGGCAACCTCTACGTGGCTCATTACGGCAAGGGCGCAGTGGCCGTGATTGCGCCCACCGGCGAAGTGATTGAGGAGTTGCCGGTGTCAGGCAAGAATCCCACGAACGTGGCCTTCTGGGATGACTCACTCTACGTCACGGAAACCGAGACCGGCGCAGTTTACCGCCTCGATATCGGTGTAAAGGGCCAGCCGCTTTTCGGCATGCTGTAGAGTAAGTTACGCAAGAGAACACTTTCTCTTGATGAGGGAGTTGTTGCTGGAGCCTACGAGAAGTAGCTGATGGCGGTAAGCGGGACGGAAGATTAGAGCGGCCCATTCTCCTTGTAGCGCGGGGGCTTGTCCCCCGCCTGACTTGAAGGCGCTCAATCGCCCCTCGCCTGACTCCGAGGGAAGGTCGGGAAGACTTTGCATGCGGTCAGCCGGCGAGTGCTTGGACATCACCTCCTTCTAAATTCCGGGTTTCGCCGGGATGACGAATCTGTGCAATGGCTTCGGTAGCCGAACAAAACAGGCCGCATTCCATATACTTACAGCATCGTGCCGAGGAGTACTGCCACTCTTGCCGCAGCAACACCTCAACGTCGCCTTCATCAGCGGGCCGCAGTATGACGCGCTCTACAGTCGCTTACCCCAATTCGAGCAGGAGACCGGCTACGCGGTCAATGTCCACGTGCGCCTGCCGCATCCCGCGCTGAATGCCCACATCGACGAGGTGATTGCAGCCGGCACAGCAGCTTACGACGTCATCTCAACCCACGTCAAATACGCGCCGGCTCAGCAGGCGTGGCTGCTCCCGTTGGATGCACACTTCTCTGATGCGGAATTGGCGGACTTCTCACCTGCTTTGCTCAAACTTGCGCGGGTTGATGGCGCGCTTGTGCAGATTCCCCGCAACGTGGACGCCCGCATTCTCTTCTACCGCAGCGATCTGCTGGAAGATGCTGAGGAGCACGCACGGTTTCAACGGCAGTACGGCCGTCCGCTGCGCGTGCCGCGGACATGGGATGAGGTGCGGGACGTGGCAACGTATTTCACGCGGCCTCCCGACCTCTTTGGCTTTGCCTTTCCCGGACATTCCTCGGGTTTGTTTGGTACGTTCTTCGAGTTGGTCGCCATGGCGGGCGGGACACTATTCGATACGCAGCTTAACCCGTCATTTGATACGTCTGCCGGCCGCTGGGCATTGGGCTTCCTGGCCGACCTCTACCAGCAGGGCCTCACCCCGCGTGATCTCACCGCGACCTACTTCGATGAAGTATCGCAGCTCTTTCGTGACGGCAGTTGCGCGTTGACCGCGGACTGGCCCGCCTACTACAGCCTGCTCACCGACCCGCAGACCAGCGCCGTAGCCAATGCGTTTGGCGTGGCGTCCTATCCGTTAGGGCCGGCGGGCACGCGTGCCGTCTATGCGGGCGGCCACTCGTTCGCTATTCCCGCATCGGTGCGGGACATGGAAGGCGCGCTGGCGCTCGTGCGCTTTCTGACCTCCGCGGAGAGCCAGTACCTGGAGACCCGGGCCGGCGCAATTGTGCCGAGAGACGCGGTGATGGCGCGCGTCCGCAGCGAGACGCCGTCCGGCACGGTGCATGCAAGGCGTCTGGAATTGTTGGAGGAGACCATTCAGAACCACATGTTGACGTTTCCAATGTTTGCCGCCTATCCGCAGGTGGAGGAAGTCTGCGCAGAGACGCTGCAAGCGGCTATTCGCGGTCAGGTGATGCTGCCACGGGCGCTTGAGTACATGGAACAGCAGGTTCGTGACGTGCTGGCGTGACACCGCAACAGGCGTGGTATGATGGCAGCGCAGTGGCGGCTTTGTGCAAAGCGGTGTTGGCGCGCATTGTCATTCCGAGCGGAGCGAGGAATCTCGTGCCCCACGTCGTCAAACCCTCGTCATCATGTTCCTCGGAATAACGCGGTCTTGCAGAAGTGCAAGGGTTGTGTTTCGCGCGATACGTTCCTAGCGCAGTGCGAAAGAGATGGATTCCCGCTTTCGCGAGAATGACGGACAGGACTTCCCTGTTCAGAACGGGTCGGCTTGCCGGGCACTTGTTAGGTCGGCCCTTTGGGGCAGTAACGCGTCGGCCTGCTAGTCTCGTGACGATGGTGATGGCGGATAGTCTTGGAAGAAAGGTAGTTCTATGGCAGACATCAAGGTTGGGGTTCGACTCATTTGCCTGCGCACGCCGGGGCCGGAAGGCCTCGAAACAGCGGCGCAGATCGGTGCTGAGAGCGTGCAGTTGACGGTAGGGCACGGCGAATACGGTCCCGAGGAGCTCAATGCGGCAGGAATCAAGGAAGTGCAGCAGCGTGTGCAGGACTTGGGCATGGTAATTTCCGCCACGGACGGCGGCCTGGACGACTTTGGAGATGCCGACACGATGGCTGAGCGGGTGGACCAAACCAGGCGCCTGCTCGACCACACCCGCGCTCTCGGCGCCCCGGCGCTCACCAGCCACATCGGCATCGTGCCCAAAGACGCCAACGCCCCGCGGCGGCAGGTCTTTCGCGAAGCTATGGAAGCAATCGGCACGCATGCGGAGCAGACGGGCATGTACTTCGGTATCGAGACCGGCCCTGAGCCGCCATCCGTGCTGCTGGATCTCATTAACTCAATCGATACCGATGGAATAAAGATTAACCTCGACCCGGCAAACTTCATCACGTGGGCGGCGCGCATTGCCAAACAAGAGGGTCGCCCGTACGATCGCGCGGAGGCCTTTGCCGAATCCGACCCCCACGAAGCAGTCTACATCCTGCGGGACCATATCATCCATACCCACATCAAGGATTCCGCCGTGGAGGACGACTCCGGCCGCCATGAGACTCCATTGGGCCAGGGCTGGATCGAGTGGCCGCGCTACCTGAAGTCGTATCAAGACATCGGGTTCACGGGTTACCACTGCATCGAGCGCGAGGCCGGGGAGAATCGCGTAGGGGAGACCCGCGAGGCCATTGCTTTCGTGCGCCGGATTTGGCAAGAGTTGAATTAGAAAGCATCTCATAGTTCGGCTCTCATGCGCCAAACCGTGCTTCGACCCTTCGACAAGCCTGTGCTGAGCTAGTCGAAGTGCTCAGGACAGGCAGGCTCAGCACGAACGGGAGCGCCGGTAGATAGGTAAGAGCTCTGGTAGCACAGTAAGCGTTCCGGTAGCACAGGTTTGTAACCTGTGCTCTGCCCCCGGACTGGTGCGCTCGCTCCACGATACGGCAAGATGGCGCAGAGCCTGCCCCGTGCGTGATACGGGGTTGCAAACGTGTCCAGAGCACTTCGGCAGGCTCAGTACAGGCTCTGTCGAAGGGACTACGCTACCGATCAATACAATCGTGTTGGACTACTTGAAGGCATCTCATAGTTCGGCTCTCATGTGCCAATCCGTGCTTCGCCCCTTCGACGAGCTCAGGACAGGCAGGCTCAGCACGAACGGATTCCCCGCTCTTCCATTCACCCCCGTTTCGTGTCGATTCGCTGTATCAGGTACGGAGCAGACTCTGAGCTTGTTGAGTCCGATCGCCCCGAGCTTGTCGATAGCGTTTATCTTGAGCGTTTCGATAGCGTTCGCCCTGAGCTTTTCGATTCCGTTCGCCCTGAGCATTTCGATTCCGTTCGCCCTGAGCCTGTCAAATTCGTTCGACCCGAGCTTTTTGATTGCGTTCGCTCCGAGCTTGTCGATTCCGTTCGCCCTGAGCTTGTCGAAGGGCAGCATCTAATCATTGCGATGAGTTAGTGTGAAAAATATAAGCAGTTGAGTTGAATGGACGTACTCACGACCGTACTGGTGCTGGGCGGTGCAACGGGGCTGACCTTGCTCCTGAGCGCCGTGTTGCGCCGCTTGTTCCCGCGCTTCACGTCCGGCCAGGTCAAGCCGGTAGTGCAGAGCAAAGACCATGAAGACCTGCCCAGCCTGCGCTTGCCCAACGTCGGCGGCATCGCGCTGTTCATTACGCTTTGGTGCGTGGGCGGCGTTTGGCGAATCGTCTGGCCCGAAACCGGCGATCTCCTGCTCTTGCTCATTCTTCTGACATCGCTCTTCTTTGGCATCGGTTTCATCGATGACTGGCTAAAGTGGCGGCACGGCACCGGCTTCGGCGACAGCGCCTACCTGTTTGCCCACGCGATTGCGGCGCTTATTGCGGTAGCCGCGCTGTTTTGGTGGTCGGGAGACTTTACGCAGGCCGCCGCACAGGGCGGCAGAGTGCTGCAGGCCCTCAACGTCGTTGGCATCGTCGGGCTCGGGCTCACGCTGGTCTGGCTCTTTGCGCTCACGCTTGGGTCGGCGTTTTCGGTCGCCGTGAGCGACGGTATTGACGGTCTGACTGCCGGCATGGCGACTATAGCCGGCGGCGGGATGTTGCTCTCGCTCATCATACGCGAGGCAGACGGCGAGCTTATCGCCTTTGCGGCGGCGCTGCTGGGTGTGTGCATCGGGCTGCTGCTCTGCAATCAGCCTTCCGATTGGTCGTCGACGGGGACGGTGAAACGACGCGCCCGCATCTATCTCGGCGATAGCGGCGCGCTGGGTCTCGGCGGCGCCTTTGCCGCGCTGGCGCTATTTGCCGGCGCGGATGCGATTTGGCTCTTCATCGGCGGAGTCTTCTTGCTGGACGGCGGATCCGGGTTTCTGCAAGCCAAAGTCGTCACGCCGTTCTTTCGCCACTGTGTGCGCCTGGGACGCTATGCCGGGACACCGCACTTTGTGCCCCATACGGAGTTTCCAATTCCGTTTACGGCTACGCCGCTGCACCACCACTTCGAGATGCTGGGGATCGGCCGCTTGCGCGTGGTGTGGCTCCTCTGGACGTTCTGCGCCCTGGCGGCCGTCAGCGGTATTGTGGTCGCCGCCTTTCCGACGTTTCACGTGGTGCCGGTGGGTGGCGCTCTCGTTCTCTACGCTAGCTTGGTCGGCAGCGCAATCTGGACGACCGGACGCTTTCTCGGCGTCGTGAAAGCGGCTGACGGTTCTGCCGTCTTGGCGGTGTGCGGGGGCAGGCCCTTCACGGTGTTTGGACGACGGCTCTATCGGGTCGTGGAACTCACTGCGACGCCCGTGCCCTCCTCTTCAGACCAACAAGCAATCGCCCTCTGGCAGCCCTACAACCGCTGGGACGTGCTGGCAAACCTGGCCCACGCCCAGGTGCTGGCGGGAGACAGGAAGTCAGCCCTTGCGACGTGGCAACGCATCCCGGAAGCGAGCCGCACGTTGCGTTGTAAGCACCCTGTAGCGGTATCTCTGGGCAGTTGAACACATCGTATGGGGCTCTTCCAACATGGAGTCGCTAGGAGGAAGAGGCGATCTTCTCCCTTCTCAGAGTCTTCTGCGTAACTCTGACGAACGCCGGGAATTGGGCTGGAGTGGTGAAGATTTCCCCTCACCTCGGCCCTCTCCCCCGAGAGAGGGTGTCTCATGATCCGACTAGATGAGCCAAATCGTGCTTCGACCTTTCGGCAAGCCTGTGCTGAGCTTGTCGAAGGGCAAGTCTACACGGAGCGATGCACTTGTGAGACGGCCTCCTGGGGAAAGCAGGCTGCGCGCAGCAGGCTTTACGCAGCACTCGGCACGAACGGACTGTTGCCGGTTTCGTTCGCCCTGAGCCTGTCGAAGGGTCGAAGGGCAAGTCTACACGGAGCGATGCATTTGTGAGGCGGCCTCCTGGGGAGAGGGCCGGGGAAAAGCGCAGACTTCCCTGTACCGACCAATTGGTGAAGGGAAGACTCCCCTGCGCCGGCCCATTAATATTGGCCTTACTCCGTAGCGAATAGGTCTCTAGGTGTTCGGAGCTGTGCCCCCTTAACATGCCGCAGCACTCCTGCCTGTGGCATAGTCTCTTTAAGAGACCTGAACAACACTTCGGCCGCTGGCGCCAGTAGTACTCCCTCTCCCTGGGGGAGAGGGTCGGGGTGAGGGGAAAGATCCAAGAGATTCGGCCCCAGCGCCGCCGGTCTAATGCGGCTACGCAAAGGTCTCCATCAGGATAAGGGGCCAAGGCGTATGCTAAGCACGGTGACCGCCAGCACACTTGCGGTACAGGTACGGCAGTTACCTGAGGCCATAGTGCCTCGCGCGGTCGCGCCGGCATTCGGCCATTTGCCGGGCTTGGCGCTGCTCGATAGCAGTCAGCAGGGCGTGCTGGGACGGTATTCCTACCTCACTGCGGACCCATTTGTGCGCATGGAGAGCACCGGCGACCGCATCTCCGTCGAGTGGCCTCAGCAGCCTCTGCGCTCCACCGTGTTCCACGGGCAGCCGTTCGCGGCGCTGCGCGAGTTGCTGGCAGAGTATGCCGTCCCATCTGCGCCCCACGGCCCGCCGTTTCAAGGCGGTGCGGTGGGCGCATTCGCCTATGACGTAGGTCGTCAGCTTGAAGAACTACCGTCGCAGGCCCGCAAGGACGTGCCTACCCCTGAGATGAGCCTGGGCTGCTACGACTGGGTGCTTGCCCACGACCACCAAACGGATACGTCCTGGCTGGTGACTACCGGCCTGCCGCAAGGCACGGATGATGCCGCTTTGGCGCGGCAGGCGCAGATATTAGACATTCTTGCGAATTGCCAGACGCCCCGCGAGGAGCGGGAAAACGCCGCCGGAAGCTTCCGTCTCACCACACCCTTGCAAGCGAATACGACCCGCGAGCAGTACCTGGCAATGGTGCAGCGGGCACAGGAATATATCGCAGCCGGCGACATTTACCAGGTAAACCTCTCGCAGCGGTTTGCGGCAGGCTGGGAAGGATCGCCGTGGACACTCTACGAGCGCTTGCAGCGGGAGAGCCCGGTACCGTTTGCTGCCTTCCTCGACCTTGGCGATAGCTGGGTCGTGTCCGCCTCTCCGGAACGGTTCCTCCACGTGCGCGATAAGGCCGTGGAATCACGGCCGATCAAAGGCACGCGCCCGCGCGGGGGCACGCCAACTTTGGATGCCGCGCTGGGGGAGGAGTTGCGCACCAGCGAGAAGGACCGCGCCGAGAACCTCATGATCGTCGACCTGCTGCGCAACGATTTGGGGAAAGTCTGCCGGCTTGGCTCCGTACACGTGCCCACGCTCTGGCATGTTGAAGGCTACAGCAATGTCTGGCAGCTCGTCAGCGCGGTTACAGGAGAATTGCGCCCGGAAGCCGATGCCGTGGCGGTGCTTGAGGCGGCCTTCCCCGGCGGGTCAGTAACCGGCTGTCCCAAGATACGGGCGATGGAAATCATCGAAGAGCTTGAACCCGTGCGGCGCGGCATTTACTGCGGCGCCATCGGCTATCTTGGGTTCGACGGCACGATGGACACGAGCATCGTCATCCGTACGGTGGTTCTTACGCGCGACCGCCTCTACCTGCAAGTGGGCGGCGCGGTGGTGGCCGATTCCGATCCGCAAGCGGAGTATGAAGAGACACTGGTGAAAGCCCAAGCCGCCCGGCGCGTGCTGGAAGGATCGGCGTCGCAGCCGTAAGCGATGCTGGGAAACTTCGGGATGCTGCTCCCGGGTGGAGAACATTGCAGTTCCCACGCCGAGGAGGGAGTTGAACTGTCCAAGACTACCCACACCGACTCTCTCTCGGAGACCCTTGCATAAGCCCACTTTCAAGCAGGGGCACTCCCTCTCCTGGAGACCTTTGCATAACCTCACTTCAAACAGGGGCACTCCCTCTCCGGGGGGAGAGGGTCGGGGTGAGGGGGTCTTTTTGCTACAATGGCCCTTTACGCTGAGTAGTGTCAAGATGTATCAGGGCAGAATCGCTGTGCCTATATAGAGAGATTTCAGGAGATCCACCCTCACCCCCGTATCACGTACGGGGCAGGCTCTCGCCCACTCCCGGCGCGGGAGAGGGAACGCTATTGCTTCCCCTTAGGTTTCGCAAGGGTCTCCTCAGGGAGAGTGCAACCCTCGCGCCGAGGCCAATGCGATGCAAGGGTCTGCCTGGTTGAGAAGGTTAACGCGCGGGTCACCCGTCCAATGAGGACCGCAGTAAGTCTAGTGCGGCCATCTCATGAGCATAGATGTCGTTAAGTTGACTCTGCATGCGCGCAAAGAGGTCGCCGATCCAGGCCTCGTCACGTGGAAAGTCGGCGTCCAGGGCAGGGCGCATAGCTTCAAACTCCTTACCGAGTCCGACAATTGCATCGGCCTGGTCGTCGCCGCCTGTCTTAATGGCAGTTTCACGCCCATCGAGAATCGCGCGGGCGGCAGCAAAGGGCTCTACTGCCGGGTCGAGCGTCATCTCCGCCAGCGCCTCCCACTTTGCGCCTAGCGCACGGTATGCGGATGCAGCCTCATCGAGCGCCGGAGACTCCAAAATCACCGCGGCTTCTGCGAGAAAGTCGGCGTACATGCCGCGCAGGGCGGTGCCGTCGCTGCCTTCATGCATGATCCCCTCGTAGACCGAGGCCAGACCGGAGAAGAGACACTTGCCTTCCGCAAATACGGTGGGCCAGCCCTTCGCGTTCTTGGTATCCGTGAGCATGCGCGCCCACTTGCGCAGCGTTGGCAGCGCAAACGAGGTTGACTTCGAACCCAGGTATTCTATATTCCCTTGAATACCTTCTCTAATGGCCGCCGGTAGGTCCATTGATTCCATTGGCGAAAGAAGCAAGAGGCGATTCTTAAACGATGGAATGCGCTGGCGGGAGGCGGTGAGGGAAGCGCTTGGCACCGTAAACGGCCGCGCACCCGTATCGTCTATCGTGTACACGTCGGCGCTCGGATCGTAGCCGCAGGCGGTCACAACCCAGCTAAACCAGCCGGTGTCGCCGGGGTCGCGGTTGTAGTAGTCGAGCAGCTCCCGTTCCAACCAAAGAATCGCGGGTCGATTGGCTGCCAGAGCGTCATCGAGAGTTGCTCTCGCCTTCTTCATCCCGCCGGTCTCATGAAACTCAGGCGTGACATTGAGCCGCTCGCAGAGCTTTGTCACATACCGGACCGGGTAGTTGAATGTGTTTTGAAATCCGAACACGACGACCGGGCGATTGTACTCTTTGAACTCCCACAGGATGTAGCATGCCCCCAAGCCCCCCGCGATGCCAAAGAGCATAGCCTCGCTGAACGGTTTGCCGGTGGCCGGATTCTCCACGCCGAGACAGCCCAGGCAGTTAGCAATAGTGGCAGTTTCCGGGTGGATACCGCCAAAGTGATCATAGCCGGTGATGACGGTCATGGTTTCCTCATTTCCCGCGTGGTAAGACTAGGCAGGTAAGAATCGCAGCCTCAGGAGAAGGGAGCGTGAAATGTTACAAGCCCCAATCCCCTAATGGCTCACTCTAGGGTGGCTGCCTGCTGGAACCTCCTGTAAAGACCGTGGTTAAAGGGTCTGGCAGAAACTATCTCGGATGAAGGAATGACCAATCGAATGTCCCTTTCTTTGTGTTCCGTGACCGCGGGAAAGTAGTCTGTCGTTATTCTGAGTTGCTGCGTGTCTTCTTGCCGATAGCCACTCCAGTACGGCATGAGTTCAATGTGCTTACCTGCTGCGTTGTTCCAATAGATCGGAATGCCAATGTATGACTTCCTGTTCTTTAGCGAAATCTCAACGAATTCCTTGGACGCTGCAGTATCCACCATTAGATTGCCGATGAGATCCCCTCTTTCTCGTATCGTCCTGCGCAGGCATGTGTTTGCGTTGAACCACGGGGTTCTATTCAAGAACCTGGTACCTGCGAATGCCAAGAAGAAAACCATTACGAGTGTTCCCACGTAATCGAAAGGCACGAACGTGTTCCAGACCACGAGCGGATAAAACGAGGGAAAGAAGTGGGCGCAACTCGTTGCGATCAGATAGGGAACTGGAAATAGGATCATTCCAGCAGTGATGGACTTGAAGAGCACGTGGTAGCCGGAGTCGTGTGGAATCTCGAATCGAGTATAGTTCCATTGCCGCAGAAAGAGATATCCAATAACGGTAGGATAGAGAGCTATGCCCCAGATCACTTACTCATCAGTTTCCTTGGCAGAATCTGTGTTGGAGGCCTTCTCACGTGACATCTCTCGCAGAATGGCAGAAAATTCCTCTGCTTTCCGCTGGATTTCGGGGTCGTTTAGTATGTCTTCCGGGTCGAAGTAGATGCCACCGTTTCCGTCAGCATGAAGCTTGAGCGCGGAGCTATTTTCTTTCTTGCCCATGCGCAGCACCTTTCTCCTATCGAGGATTATTCGATTCTTATCATAATAGACGGGGATGCTCCTGCCAATCAGGGTTAGCCCGATGTTCCTTCACGACACCACTGCGTTGGCCCTCGCCTCCATGAATTGTGCACGAACCATGCCACTTTGACGTATGCGGGTGCCTGCGTCGTCTTGGAACGATCTTACGGGAGCTTCGCATTCTTTGCTCAATAGCGACCATTCTTTAGGGCGAACCGCTGCGAAACGCACGGCGACCTTGCGTCAGGCAGCCTCTTTAACGTGCGCGGAAAACCGCTGGACATCGTTCAGATGAGCCACTGAGACGGCGCCCGATTTATATGTTCCTGGCCTTGCTCTTTCGCCATTGCCCTACTCCTTAGACTTGAATCTTACTCTTCTCTTTCAAGAATGAGTATCCCCACTATCCTTGCCAAAGCGTCGGTGCGTGTCTCCCCACCATTGACACTTGCTACCCTCGCAGCCTCCCGAATGGCAGCATCCCGCTCTTCTCTTGAACTAACCCTCCCTGTTTCATAGTCTATTCCAACTTGACACTGCCACCGGACACTTGACCGCGTTGTTCCTATCAAGCACTCAAATGCCTCAACCATTACTTTCTTCATCACCTACTCCTGTCACATCACGTCCCAGGTTGTATCTCCCTTGCCGACCTCCATTTTCTCTCCAAGTACCAAAAACCACCCGTTATATGGACACCTTTTTTGTCCCTAGTGGGTTAAATTGTCCGGTCTGCTTCTATCGTTAGGCTAATGACCCAGTACCCTTTATACGTGTGGCTAGTGAGGTATATAGTTCCCCACTGAGGATTATTTGGGCAAAGCGGCGACCCACCTACGGAAAGCCTCGCCGCGTTCGAATTCGTGCTGGAACATGCCGAATGAGGCGCAGCCCGGTGAGAGGATCACCGCGTCTCCGGCGCGGGCCAGCGCGACGGCCTGTGTAAGCGCTTCATCCATGTCTGTATAACGGCCTGCGACAGGCAGTGGCAACTCCGCCACCAATCGGTCCGTGGCGCTGCCTTCCAAGAGCACAATACCCCGGATCATCTCTCTATGGGCATGCAGCGACTGCGCCAGCCCCGCAAAGTCGAGCTGTTTGTCCGCGCCGCCCAGCAGGAGTACCTTCGGGCCGGGAATGGTCTCGATGCACGCAACCGTAGCGGTGGGCATGGTGGCGGTGGTGTCGTTTATAAAGCGGATGCCGCGCCACTCTCGCACCAATTCCTGCCGATGCGGCACACCGGTAAAGCGCTGCACCGCCGCCGCGATCGCGGTATCGTCCACACCCCATACCCGCGCGGCAGCCGATGCCGCAGCCAGGTTTTCCCGCAAGTGTGCGCCCCACAGCGGGGAATCTGCTTCACCCGGTATGGAATCTTGGGCGGTAAACCACGTCACGCGTCCAGGCGCCCGCTCGCCCATCTGCCGCGTGTAGGCATTGCGAAGATTGAGGACGGCGGTGTCATCCGCGTGTTGAAATTGGACATTGATCTCTTTGGCAGCCGCATAGTCGTCCATACCCGCATAGCGATTCAGGTGGTCGGGCAGTACGTTTGTCACCACGGCCAGCGGCGGACTGTACGCATGGGGCACGAAGGCTTCCAACTGCCAACTGGATAGCTCCAGCACCACTCGCGTTTCCTCGCTAATGTCCGCAAGTTGGCTCAGCATCGAGACGCGCAGATTGCCGGCCGTAACCACGTGACATCCGGCCGCGGCCAGCATCTGGGAGAGCAGCACCGTAGTCGTGGTCTTGCCCTTGGTGCCGGTAATGCCCGCAATGTGCGGGCTGGGACATGCGCGTATGAAAAGACTGCTCTCCATCTCGATCCGCGCACCGGCCTTGCGCGCCACGGCCAGGTATGGTGAATCCAGCGGTACGGCGGGATTGCGAATGACCAGGTCGGCGCGCTGGAAGTCATCCTCCTCGTGACGTCCCAGGACGTAGCGAAGCGACAGACCCTCCAACTCCGCCAACGAGGGACGTAACGTCTCCGCGTCCCGTAAGTCTGTAACCGTTACCGCAGCTCCCTGTGCCGCCAGATATTGCACGACGCCAACACCGCCGCCATGCAGACCGAGGCCCATGACCACGACCCGACAGCCGGAGAGGTCTTCTCTGCCGCCGCGTGTTCTATCGTTCTGGATAGTGGGATTCATGCTACTCACACATAAACAGCAGAATGCTGTCACGATCACCGCAGACGGGCCCGTATGCCGTGAGTGAGGTCACGTAGAAACGGCTTGCAGCCCGCGCGCCATCTGGGTCCTGCACACCTCTCGCTGCCGTTGACCCGAGTATGATCGGTAAACCGGCCCTGCCAACCGACGCCTTTGCTACCATTGTACTATGGTCGTTTCGTCCCGCTATCCGCGAGAGTTTCGTTGCAGCCGCCCACGCGACTGCTGTAGACGTGAATTGAAATAGAGTGGCTCGCTTTCTGTTTGCCGCCATACCGGCTTCCGGGCACATAAATCCCACGCTCCCCATTGTGCAAGCGTTGCGTGAACGCGGGCACGCGGTAGGCTACGCTACCGGTCCGAGCATGGAGGGGACGGTAGCGCCATTGGCAACTCAGTTCTTCCCGGTGGGGCCGGCAATTACAGCGGAAGAAGCGCTCAGGCGCTGGCCGGAGCTGGGACGGCTGCGCGGCAAGCGACGCTTAGACTACATGATTCGCGAGGTCTTCTACTCGTTTGCCGCCACCGCTGCCCGTGAAGTATTGGACGCCGTAACGTCGTGGCAACCGGACGTGCTTGTCTTCGATGGCTTCACGCATCTCGCCGGCATCGTGGCAGACATCACCGGCCTGCCGTGGGCTACGACGACGGTGGCGCCCGGGCTGCTTGAGGGCGAAGGCGCGCATCCCTACGGAATCCGGCTACCCTACCCTCCCAACCTGCTCCAGCGCTGCGCGACGCCGCTGTTCTGGTCGCTCTTCCGCATCGTGGCGCGTCGGCACGACCGCCAGTTCAACGAAATTCGCGCCGAATTCGGCTTGCCGCCCGTCCGCGACAGCTACCTTAAGAGCACCATTTCGCCGTACGTAGTGCTCGCATTAATGCCGTGGGAGTTCGAATACCCTCGGCAGGACTGGCCGCCCACGGTGCACTTTGTCGGTCCGTCTCTCTGGGACCGCCCGCGCGACTATGCAGTGCCGGCGTGGCTGGAGGCCTTGCCCGGCGAGCGACCGCTTGTGTACGCCACCATCGGCACAGTGCAGAGCATCTACCAGTCAGCGTTCTTCGCTACGCTCTTTGAAGCAGCGGGGGGACTTGATGCCGACGTGGTGGTGACCACCGGCGGCAATCTCTCCGACCTACCCACACCGCCGGGCAACGTACGCGTTGAACGGTTCGTGCCGAACAGCATCATCATTCCGAAAGCGCAGGTCGTGGTGCACCACGGCGGCTTGAGCTCGACTATGGGTGCGCTGCTGCACGGCAAGCCGGCGGTGGTTGTGCCTTTTGCGGACGACCAGCCCGACAATGCCCAGCGCGTCCAGTGGCTCGGGGTCGGTACTGCGGTTGACCCTGCACGTGCCTCGAGCGCGGCGCTGCGCGGGGCGATCGAGACGACGCTGAGATCAGCAGATGTGCACAAGAAGGCTGCGGTGCTCGCCCGCACGTTGCAGCAATACGATGCAGGCCAAACCGGCGCAAGGTTGCTGGAGAAACTCTCAAATACGCAAGCGCCGGTGCACCGCGCAGGCTAACGGCACACTGTGAAGTAGCTCTCTCCTTTCCCGCACTCCTGCTACTTGATGTCGTCAGACCATATAGGGGCGTACGGCGGGGCAGGAGCGTATAGCCGAAGCGCAGTCGGTGACTGCGCTGGTGCAACACGTTGCTGACAACGCCTGCTAGGCTTCCCAAGCACCCTCCAAATAGCGGCGAAAGGCTGCGGGCGCGAAAATGAGCGCGTTGATCTCCATAGACGGTAGGCGGTAGGGATCGGCATGGCGCGTGATGTAGCGCGCGGCGTGGGGCGGGCCGCCGTCAGGCTCGTCTGCTCCGGGCACACCGGCCAGGTCCGCGTAACGGGTCTTCTTGCCGTCCACCTGGTACTCCGCTCCGACAATCCACAAGCGACCAAAGCGATAGCGCGCCTTCACTTCACGTTCCGCGCTGCTGCTCCAACTCGTGCCGGTAAATGCAAAGTCCTGCGGCGTGATGCCGAGGTGTTTTTCAATCGTCGCGTCGCACTTTTCCAGCTCGGCGCTCAGCTTCTCGCCGGTGGGATCTAACAGACTGAGCTCAGACAAATTTGGATGCGTAACCGTGTGCGCGCCGATCTGCCAGCCGGCCTCGGCCAGTTCGCCGGCCTCTTCCCAGAGTAAGTATCGCCGCTCGGCACCGTCCGGCACGCCTGCTTGGTACATGTCGTCCATCAGACCGGTGTTGATGAAGAGGTTTGCCGTGTATCCATATTCGTCCAGCACCGGGAACACCTCATGGCGCATGGACTTCATCGGATGGTCGAAGTCGAACATAATGGGACGCTCCGGCAAAGTGCCGCCGTGCCACAGCCATGCTGCCAGGTCATCGTAGCTGATGGATTGGAATCCCAGTTCGTGGGCGATAGCAACGAGCTGCGCGAAATGTTCTTTGGCCAGCGGGTTGCGCTGGCCTGGGATTTGATCGGTGCCGTGCGACATCGTAATCGGGATCCTCACAGGCGCCGTCTCCTCTGCTGTGCCATGGAGAGTCTCACTTCAGTGTAACGGACGTGGCGGTGCAGCCGTACGTGTTGGGCCTGCCTGTGTTGAGCAAATTAGCTAGCACAGTGCAGGATAACCGAAGTGTCGAATTACGGACTGGATGGTCAATACTCGTCCCATTAGTGCCGTCGCAGAATCCAGAGGGGACACGTTCGTCGCTCTGACGGCCACAAGGGAATTGGGCGGAATCCGCGGAAGATTCCCCCTCACCCCGGTCCTCTTGTATAAACCTGGGAGATACTTAACGGGTGTGCGCAGACATACTTTACACATTAGGGCACTCTTCTTGAGTAAAGAAGGTGGCGCCTCATGCCTGGAAAGGAGAGGACTGCTGCGGATGCTACGCGTGAATTCGTCGCTCTGGCGCGGCTACCGGACGCGAACATACGCGCGTTGTGTCGATGTTTTGGCATTTCGCCGCCCACTAGCCATGCCTTGCCGCATCGCTACGCCGAGGACGGCGAAGGGACTTCCTCGCTGCGGCAAGGGTTGTGCAGAGGTCTCCTCAAAAGATGGGAACTCTAACGCCAATGGGAGAGCCCGTCAAAGCTCACTCGAGACTATGCTAGGCTTATGTGGGAGGAAGGACTGCGTGTGTTTAAGTCGCTGAAGGACATCCTGCCCGGCACCATCGAAGAGCTTGGCATCTCCGAGCAGCTCAAGCGCGCCGCGGCGTTCGCCGCCTGGCGTGCTGTGGCGGCGGAATTACCCCTTCATGCCCGTGCTGCGCGTCCCGTCCGCTTCCTACGCGGCGTCCTGGTCGTGGAAGCCCCTTCTTCGGCCGCCATCCACGAACTGCACATGCGCACGCCCCAGCTCATGCGCGATCTGAACAAGAGCATGGGCCGACCGCTCGTGAGCAAACTCGAATTCCGCGTGCGCGGCCAACGGCCTGCCCCCCGCGCTACGCCGGGTTCACTTCCCCAGCCGAATAGAAAAACGCCGCGCCCGCCCGCCGCCACGGACGACGACACCGACCGCCAACGCCGCCTGCGCCAGGCCATCGAGCTCATCGCAGACCCTGCCGTGCGCCAACAAGCCGTCGCCCGCTTGGAAGCAACGGAGGAGGGGGGTCTTCACCGCTGCGAGCAGTGTGGCACCCGGTTGAGCGAACCGGGAGCTTGCCCGCTATGCCAGGCGGAGAGCACGCAGCAATCCGGTAAGTAGATAAGCGCCGCATCACCCGGGAAGAACGAGATGGGAATCAGTCAGATCGCATACTACCAGGCCAAACTCGCCTACGAAATGGACTCGGCGGACCTCTACGAGGCTATGGGACGAGACGATCGCATCGTTGTTGTGGACGGCCGCGCTGCCAGTGCCTATGCCACCGAGCATATCCCCGGCGCAATCAGCCTTCCCCACCGGCAAATCAGCTCCGAATCAACCGCGGCGCTCGACAAGTCACAAACCTATGTCTGCTACTGTGACGGGATTGGCTGCAATGCTTCCACCAAGACGGCGCTGAAACTCCTGGAGCTTGGCTTCCAGGTGCGCGAACTGATCGGCGGGCTCGATTGGTGGAAACGTGATGGCTACGCAACCCACGGCGAGGCGGCCTGCACGGAAACCGGAGTCACATGCGCATGTTGACTGGGCACTGTTTCCTCGATTCGGTCGCGAGCCTGCGAACGCTGCTGCCGTCTGCGCCAAGCTATCGAACCTATCAAAACCCTATCGTCCGCGAGGACGCCCATCAGCACCCCCAGCCTCTGCCCGCTCTGCCAAGCGCACGAAGGGAAGGAATGCGGAGAGTACACAGGTCTAAGATTAAGTGTGTCGTATCTGACCTGCCGGCAAGTGTTCGTCTAACCCCTTATCTCTTGGCCAAACTCGCGAGCAAATTGTTAGGCAAGTGTAAGGAGCCAGAATCAATTGAAAATTAAATCTTGGAGCCCGACTTCGCCAACCCTTCTTCCTACGATTCTGTGCTTCGCGGACATTCTAGGGTTTCGCGGAAGGACAGACCATGCCTTTAAATCAGGTGATGAATTGAATTTCCTTCGGCAGTTCAAGAGTTCCCTTGCTGATGCCTACGGCTATATACGAAAAGTCGCAACTTCCACTGGGGCCGAACCCCCCGACTTCGATATGAAGGTCTTTACCGACAATATTGTCATTGCTTATCCACTACAAAACCCGAGCAGGGATCTTGGCGAATCTGAGCTAAGGAGATTGTTTGGACTTCTCGCGCAGGTGCAGTCAGGTCTAGCAGCAGCCGGTTTTTTCCTGCGGGGAGGAATCACTGTAGGCCAGCACTATCAAGATCAAGACACAGCTTTCGGAAAAGCTCTACTTGAAGCCTATGATCTGGACAAATCGGGGACTCCACCAAGGTTGGTAATCGGGTCGTCATTGGAGTCCCTGATAGCCAAGCACCTGTCTCGGTACATGAGTGGCAGGGCACCACACCGCTTGCACCTGCTTGAAGACCCAGCTGACGGGAGATTATTCGTAGATTACCTCGGCGCGGCGTTTGACAGTTTCCCGGACCTCCAAATTCACTTTCGAATCATCGAGAATCACAGCAAAGAATTGCGTAAGCGCCTGCGGGAGCATGAGTCAGATCCACGTGTCCTTACAAAATTCACGTGGGCTGCCAACTATCACAACTACGCTTGCAGCACATTTGCCAGCCAATATCCAGCCCCAGCCTATGACGATGACGACCGTGAAGGGTGGTTTGTTTATTCAGAGGCACAGCGCGTACTCAAACACCTCGTGCCAGAATCTCTCCTAGGAACAGAGCAGCCACCACTGCCATTCGATGCGGAAAGACTGCGACAGCGTCTCTCCGAACTCTAGACCCCAGTTCAAGTGGTGCGGAGATTCCGCATCATGGCACCAAAAGAACATCACAGCTAAGACATCCAATTGTGTAATTCGTTCCAGCACGGGTAACGCAGTCACATAGACTCGCTATACGCACCCCTGAGAAGTATTCCAATATGAAGATTCAATTGGCTAGTAAACATGTACATGTCTGACAAGGTCTTATCAGGCGTTTTGTCCATGGCAGTCGACGCGGCGGGCATTCGCTTCTATAAGAACATCATGGTATCGACCCGTGACGGCACGAAGCTTGCCATGGATTTGCACGTCCCGGCCGGGGAGGGCCCGTGGCCGGTTATTCTGACGTACATCCCGTACCGCAAGGACGACCAAGCGCCGCTCACCGGCATGCAGCACCACTGGGCGGAGCATGGTTACGTGGGCGCGCGCGTGGATTGCCGGGGCACCGGCTCCAGCGAAGGCATGAACGACGATGAGTACCGTCCCGTGGAAATCCGCGACGGCTACGACGTGGTGGAATGGATCGCCGCGCAGGACTGGTGCGACGGCAAGGTGGCCATGACCGGCGGCTCGTACGGCGGGTTCACCAGCGTGCAGGTCGCGGCCCTGGCACCGCCGCATCTCATTACCATCATTCCCTGGAACTACACGGACGACCGCTACACAGACGACTGCCACTACCGCGGCGGGGCCTGGCGCTGCTACTACGACATCGGTTCGTACGGCAGCGCAATGGTAGGCATGAATGCCATGCCGCCCTATCCCGAATACAGCGGCGCGCGCTGGGCGGAACTGTGGGAGCAACGCCTGGAGCAAAACTCTCCGTACTTGCTCACGTGGCTGGCGAATCAGACGGATGGGAAATACTGGCGGCCCGGCAGCATTCGGGGACGCTATCACGAGATCAAGGCGTCGGCGCTCCTCATCGGCGGCTGGCGCGACGGCTACTGCAATGCGCCGCTACGCACCTCCCAGCACATGACCGCGCCGAGTAAGGTGCTCATCGGGCCGTGGAACCACTCCGGCCCGGACTGCGAAACGCCCGGCCCCTCGCTGGCGCGGGAGCATCTGACCGTGCGCTGGTGCGACTACTGGCTCAAAGGCATTGACAACGGCATCATGGACGAGCCGGCGATCAATGTGTACATGCAGACGTTCGACGTGCCGGATCCCGCCCGCACCCACACCACCGGCTACTGGCGCTGCGAGCCGGAGTTTCCCATTACCAGTGGGCGCACGCGACGGCTCGCGCTCGGCAGCGATCTGATGCCGGACAATTCCTATATGACCCGCGACGGTTATGACGAATACGAATATCGGCCGTCAGTGGGCCTTGCGAGCGGTCTGTGGAGCGCGGGGGTGCCGTTCGGCCTGCCCGGCGACCAGCGCGTGGACGAGGTCTATTCCGCCAACTACACCTCCGCGCCTTTGGAAGAACCGCTAGAGATCATCGGCATGGGCAAGGCCGTGCTCCACGTCAGTTCCACCGCGCCGGTGATGGCGTTCGTGGTTCGGCTCTCGGACGTGGCGCCGGACGGCGCCAGCGCGCAGGTGACGATGGGCGTGCTGAACGGGACGCGGCGCAATTCGCACACCGACCCGGAGCCCATGGAGCCGGGCGCAGTCTATGAACTGCACGTGGACCTGGACGCCACGGCCTGGCGTTTCGAGCGGGGGCACCGCATCCGGCTTTCCGTCAGCAGCGCGGACTTTCCCAACCTGTGGCCGACGCCCTATAACGGCACGAACCGCGTCTATCGGAACAGTGGACGCGAATCGCATCTGGAACTGCCGGTGGTGCCCACGCGGCAGGCCCCCGCCGGCGCGTTGCCGCCCGACGAGATGGCGTACGAGCCGTCCGCCGCGCCGCGCACGTATCCGGCGGTATCGCCCCGCGCCGTGCCCTGGGAAATCACCCGCGACGTCATGCGCGATCGCACCGGCCTGCGGCTTCATCTCATGAATGAGGTCAAGGCCAGCGCAGACATGACGGTCAAGACGGAGTCGCGCCTGGAGGTCTGGGCCAACAACCGCAATCCCGCCAATACCACCGCCATCGGTCAGCACTTCCGCACCATCACCCGCTCCGACGGCGCGATCAACATCGACACCGCCGCCAATGTCCGCAGCACCCACGACGCCATCCACGTCGCCATAGATTTGGCAGTCCGCCTCAACGGCCTGCCCCACCACCAGCGCAGATGGGTAGAGTCGTTCAAAAGGGAATTACTTTAGTCTCTTGACGTTTGTTTTTCAAGATAAGGTCAATCTACATATAAACCCATGAAGGTTTGGACGAAACATCGTGGGAATAGCCACAGGAATGCCCTATGGATAAAGTCTTTGATTACTCATTCAAATTGAACATTCAGTTTCCAGAATCGAAACTGTCGCCAGGGTCTGCAAGCACAGACTTTGCGTACATCGATCAGCTTCTTGAAGCACTTTGCCAGCTCATTCGCGCCACCACTTGGCCAGAGTCGAGACAGGGTGAATTTCTTGATTACGTGACGCGAGATGTCCATGAGTTCGGTCTCGCAATCCGCGAAGAGGCCGCAGCAGGACGTTGGACTGCGGCTGCCTCACTTATGAGGCCCCTTCAAGAACGGTCAGAATTCGCACTAGCTGCTGCAATCGATTCTGAATTCTCGGCAAAATACATTAAGTACATGGAGTCTCAGATTGGGAAAAGCTTCACTGGAAAGTCAAGAAACTTGGTGGAGAGTGCCCGAGGAACAATTCGCCGGTGGGAAGTGGGCTCCAATGGGAAGGACTGTCTCCTACAAATCAGCGTAGATCTCAACAAGATTGGCAGTGAACTCTTGCATAATGGCATCGGCCTATCTCGAGAGTCGGAGGAGATCGTGAGGGCTCGTTCTGGACTATTCAAAGTGATGAGCGGTCGTGTTCATTTGGGAGTGGTAAATGTACTCTTGGCGATCAAGGTCTTGGGGCGAAACAACACTAAGGCATGGCATAAGGCTTTAGGCACAGTTTCCATCCCGAAAGCGTAAGCAAATTGCGGCAATTCTTGATGTATCTAACAATTCATCGATTCTAGCCCAGATGCGGATCGGGAAAATTGACAGTAGGTACAGCCATACGCACTACACCGAGTTATTTCCACAAGCTGAATAACCTAGTTATTGCGCTTTTGTAGAAATGATAGATAGAACTTCCTTCCAAAAAGGCACCCCAAGGGGCTTTGCATAGTGGGAAGCTGAGCGGCATCGCTACCTTGCCGTGAGGCCGCCGTCGATGACGAGTTCGATGCCGGTGATGAATGTGGCGGCGAAAGTCTTAACTGCCGCAAATTCATCTGATAGCGGATAGTGTTGACAGCTGAATTCCATAACATCCTATGCTGGAGCCATAGGTGAACCGCACTTGACCGGCGCCTGTCTTCCTTTCTATAGTGAAGACGCCATAATTGGTCGGACTTGTGGAAACTCTTGCGTAAAGCAGTGTCCCTGGTAGGGATATAGCCTTGGCCAAGGCGCATCCACTCCCTCCGCAACTATTTGTCACATACCCTCTCAAGAGGGACACATAGGTTGTCTGTATTCGTTGGAGTGGACTGTGCTGACTAACGCCAGTTTCAAACTTTGCCTGCGTCTTCTCGGATGGCAAGGATGCTCGGCAGACAAAACATGAGTACTAGTACTTGCTTTGATGCATTGCGGGCAGCGTTGCGTGCCGATTTGGACTTTCACGGCACCAACGGGAGCTATGGTCCTCACGCCTGGCATCCTTTTCCAGCGAAGTTTCCACCTCAGTTGCCCAGATTCCTCATCGAACAACTCTCGGCCCCAGGAGATGTGATTCTCGATCCCATGCTCGGCTCGGGTACCACGCTTGTAGAAGCCGTGCGACTAGGAAGACGAGCTATCGGCTGCGATATAGACCCACTCGCTCGCATGATCGCGGTGGCAAAGCTGACACCCATCGACCCGTCAGCGGCCTTGGAAGAGGGACTGACGGTCTTGAGCGCGGCGCAGAGGGACTGCTGGCAAGACGGTCATAGACTGCGACAGGACTTTCAGTTGCGCTTTGACGGGAAGACCGCGGACTTCATCGACTACTGGTTTCTGCCGCAGCACCAGATTGAATTGTTCTCCCTCCTGAAACGCATTGAAGCGTTGCCGCAAGGCAGTATTCGAGACTTTCTCAGCGTGGTGTTCTCTTCGACCATCATTGCCAAGTCCGGTGGTGTTTCCCTGGCGCGCGATCTGGCACATACGCGTCCCCACAGGGACATGAAGAAGGCGCCGGCCTCGGCATTCGTAGAGTTCGCCAAACGGCTGGAACGCAATGTAGCTGCTATAGGCAACGGGATGCCCCATGAAACCGAAGAGTCGTCTCATCTAAGTGTGAATGGCGCAATGGATTCGAGCGAGAGGAACTGTCAAGCGGAAGTTCGCGCGGCCAGTGCGGCAGACACCGGCCTGCCGCCGGAGAGCATAGACTTGATTATTACCTCGCCGCCATACGCCAACAACGCGATCGACTACATGCGCGCGCACAAATTCTCGTTGGTATGGTTCGGTTGGAATATCACTGAACTTAGCAGGATCCGGGCGCAATACCTTGGACACGATGCGTTGTCCGATAAGGAGTACCAAAACTTGCCCGACCAATGCCAAGAGACGATCGCAACTCTCGCAGAGCGCGATGCCAGGAAAGCGCAGACTCTGCGCCGCTATTTTGGCGAGATGGCTACCGTGATCGCCGAGATGAAACGGGTCCTGAAGCGGGGTGGAGCGGCAGTGATCGTGGTCGCCACCTCAAATCTTAGAGGCATCGATGTACAAACGCACAAGGGATTGGCGTCCATAGGTGAAAGCGCCGGCTTTGATCTGGCGGGTATCGGCGTGCGCCGCCTCGACCGCGACAAGCGCATGATGCCGGCGCGTTGGGGCAACCAGCAAAGCTCGCAGATCGAGGCACGTATGCATGACGAATACGTCATCGGCTTGGTGAAGTCGTAATGCTTGGTAGAATTGAAGACCTTCGGCAAGGCTACCATCGTCGCATTTGTCGTGACGTTTTGCGACAGAAAGCAGATGGCACTCCCAACAATGCCGACAGCAGCAGTGCTGCAAGCGTCAGGCTTGGCAAGGGCATCGTCAAGAACATAGGCATGCGGACTGGGAAGAAGAAGCTGGCAGGACAGACAGCGGGACATCAGTTCGAGGCGGCGACAAAAGACTTCTTGCGTGATGCGTTTGGTCTACTCTCTCACTTGCGTCCGGGCAAATGGGATTTCTCATTGGGAGGAAACATACGAGACTACGAGCAATACTTGCATCTGTCTGATGTGCGACGTGTAGTCGATGAGCATGAGGAACTGCGAATCATCTTTGGGGACTATATCGTTACACCTGACATTGTTGTTTGCAGAAAGCCGGTCGCCGACTCTGAGATCAACAAGAAGGAAGTCTTGGTGAACGATGATGGAACGGCAAGCCATACTCCTCTACGGCAAGCGAATTCCCAAGCAGATATTATGCATGCGAGTGTTTCCTGTAAGTGGACAATTCGCAGCGACCGCTCGCAGAATGCACGCACTGAAGGCTTGAACCTCGTTCGCAACCGTAAGGGCAAGACGCCTCACATTGTCGTTGTAGTGGGAGAACCGCTACCCAGTCGCATCGCGTCGCTGGCATATGGCACAGGCGATATCGACTGCGTTTACCACTTTGCCCTAAGAGAATTGACGGCTGCCGCCTCTGACAATGATTCCGATGCGGACCTATTGAGGACACTCGTTACCGGTCGGAGGCTGCGTGATATCAGCGACTTGCCGTTTGATTTAGCGACTTAGGTAACACTCAACCGGCAAACGTACGGAACCTCTCTTTCGGGACCAGCGCACGAGGTTGCTACCGCGCCGTGAGGCCGCCGTCTATCACTAACTCCGTGCCGGTAATAAACTCCGCGGCGTCGGAGGCGAGGTAGAGGGCGGCTTTGGCGACCTCGTCGGGTTGGCCCAGGCGGCCCATGGGTTGGCGCAGGCGCAGGTTTTCCATCGCGGCGGCCGGATCGTCCTCGATTGCCAGGAGGCGTTGGACCCACGGCGTTTCCACGGTGCCCGGGCAGACGCAGTTCACGCGGATGTTCTCAGCCACGTACTCGATGGCGACCTGTTTCGTCAGGGCGATCACCGCGCCTTTGGACGCGCTGTAGACGGCGCGCTTGGGCAGGCCGACCTGCCCCGCCACCGACGCCGTATTCACGATGATGCCGCCGCCCTGGGCCAGCATGTAGGGCACGGCGTACTTGCACCCCAGCCAGACGCCGCGCACGTTCACGGCCATCACGCGGTCCCACTCCTCGGGGGTGACCTCCAGCACGCTGCCCACGTGGCCGATGCCGGCGTTGTTGCAGAGGATATCGATGCTGCCGAAGGCTTCCACGGTCTCGGCCATCAGGTGTTCCACGGCGGTGGGATCGGTCACGTCGGCCACGAATGTGCGCATGGGGCGGCCGATTGTTTCAACTGCTGCGGCGGTGGTGGCTAAGCCGTCTGCGTCCACGTCCGCGCCCATGATGGTGGCGCCTTCCCGGGCGAAGAGCGTTGCCATTTCGTACCCGATGCCGGACCCGGCGCCGGTGATGACTGCTACTTTATTTGCCAGCTTCATAGAACTCCGTTCCCCTTATGCACAGTGGTTGGTGTCGTGACCACGATTATACTTCAGGCAGAAATGCCTTTCGCTCATTTCCCTTACGGGCTTGCCCGCAGGACCGGGCCAAGAGGACTAACTAGCCATCCAACACTCCGCGCCCACGCACATTGCCTTGGGTTGCCACTATCTTCTGCATCAAGAGGCGGGGGACAAGCCCCCGCGCTACGGTTTCGCTCTGCCGTTTCGTTTCCCCTCACCCCAACCCTCTCCCCCAGGAGAGGGAGTGCCCCTGCTTGAAATTGGGGCTATGCAAAGGTCTCCTGAGGGAGAGGAAACCGGCGCGGAGGCCAAGCGTAATCATAATCTGCTTAGTGATGGCGCTAACGCGTCAAGAAGAAAATACCGATCACAGCGAATAAGATGCCGAGCGCGCGCGTGACCGAAAGCTGTTCGCCGAGGAAGACCACGGCCAGTATCGCCGTCAGCACGGGATACGTGCCGCTGGCAGGCGTCACGAGCGAAGCGTCGCCCAGGCGCAAGCCATTGTAAAATCCGATGACGGCGCTGGCCGTAAACCCCGTGACAAGGACGACGAGCACCCAGGTTTGCCAGGTTGGCGTAATCGTGATCGAGTTATGGCGCTGGGCCCACACCAGCGGCAAGAGCATGAAAACGGTGATAATGCTCCGCACCCAGACCAGATAGGGCGCGCCAAAATACGGCGCAACCATCTTACCGAAGAACGACGCCAGACCCCAAGAAACAAACGCTACGCCAATCCAGAACCACAGCGTCATAGCTGCTCCTACACTAGTTGATTCAATGTCTTGTATTCGTGCCGGCGGCGAGTTTCGTGCTTCTCAATGCGGAACTCCCCGGGAAACTCGTCATGCAGGCGGCAGCGGGCTGACTTCGGCTGGAATCACCTCACCCCCGTATCAAGTACGGGGCAGGCTCCAACCCGCTCCCATCAAGGGAAAGGGTGTCTGACTACCGCCACATCAAGTCGTCGCAACGCCGAGTCGTCGCCGCCAAACCGAGGCGCCGAATTCATGTCCCGAGCCTTATAGGCAGGGATCCTCAACTGAAAAGGACTGCCCATCCGTGAACCGGGTCACGCCAACGTCTCGCACGGCAGCAAGCGGACGACCGCCCGACCTCTTCTGCAACTATAGCAAACCTGTCTTGGCGCTGCGGCAGCCGCGCGCATTGTAGCTGGCTAAGGCCTGCGCACATCTTCGTTATACTAAGGTCACGCAAACGCGGGCAGCACGCGCGAGAGAACGTGTTACGGAAGACGAGCTGCAACACCGTCTTCCCTGAAAACCGGAGGCATACACACCAATGGACCTAACTGTCGGGGTACTCGGCACCGGACGCATGGCGCAACTGCACAGCACGGCACTGCGTTCGATACAAGAGAAGGGCCTCGTCGTCGCTGGCGAACGGCACAACGTTGCCGTCGCCCTCTACGGACGGGATCCGGCGAAAGTCGCGCCTCTCGCGGAGGCGTGCGGCGCGGCCAAGACGAGCAACGACTTGGAGAGCTTCATCGACGACCCTGAGCTCTCCGTGATAGACAACTGCCTTGTCAACCGCTTGCACTTCACGCCGCTCTTGCAGGCCATTCAAAACGGCAAGCACGTATACACTGATAAGCCCTTGACAAACACAGCCGCAGAAGGCCGCTATCTCCTGCGCGCGGCGCGGCAGGCCGGCGTCTGCCACGGCATCGTGCAGAACATGCGCTTCCAAGGTGGACCGGCCAAAGCCAAGGAGATCATCGCCTCCGGCGCGCTCGGCCGCATCATCCACGTGCGCGGGGTCTTCGGCTACTTTGTACCGCAGCGGGTGGAGAACCGCCCCGCGTGGTTTTATCAGAGAGCCGAGGCCGGCGGCGGCATCGTGCACGACATGATGGCGCACTTCTTCGATCTGCTCGGGTGGATGATCGGCCCTATCGAGCGCGTGTCGTGCGATATGACCACGGTCTACGCGGAACGCGAAACGCCGGACGGCGAGCGCTTTTCCGCAGAGGTGGAAGACGCGGCCACGGTGCAAATGCGCTTTGCCAACGGTGCGCTGGGCGACGTGTTCGTTTCCTGGGCGCGGCGCAAGCACGAAGAGGTGCCGTATTTCGAGATCGACGGTGAAGACGGCAGCCTGATCTTCAGCTTCAACGCCATGCACCAGCAGCTCCAGGCCGACACGCCCGGCTTCCGCTACGATCCCACCCAACTCCAGGCCGACCCCATGACCGGCTGGGAGCCGGTGGCCCTGGCGGGCGGCGACCCGTTTGAGATTCAGTTGCGGGCGTTCTTGGAAGGGATTGTTGCGGGCGCGCCCGCCAAGCCCGATTGGGAAGACGGCGTGCGGGCGTTGGAACTGGTGGAAGCGGCGTACGAGTCCGCAGAGCACGGCAGGAGAGTGATCGTGTGAGTGCTCGTGTCAGATCAGAGTAGTGGCCAATGACCCTGCAGAAGGCACCTTGTGTCGCTAGTATCCTGTGGCCTACAATATGGTGATGGTGGAGATTCGCCAAACCGAGGACTACGCCCACTGGTTCAGACGGCTAAGGGATAGGCAAGCCAGAACGAGAATCGACAGCCGCATCCGGCGGCTGTCCCTGGGCAACTCCGGCGACGTAAGGCCGGTGGGAGCGGGAGTTTCCGAGATACGGATCGACTACGGACCCGGCTACCGGGTGTACTTTGTGCAAAGAGGTGAGGCCCTTGTCGTTCTTCTGGCCGGAGGGGACAAGGACAGCCAAGAACGGGACATACGAAGGGCGCTGGAACTCGCCAGTGGACTCTAGGAGGCAGCTATGGCAAAGACGCAGACAAGGCCGTGGGACCCGGTGGAGCATCTGGAGACCGAGGAGGACATGGCGGCATATCTGAATGTCGCGCTGGAAGATGGTGATCTGAGCCTGATCATGGCGACCCTTGGCGACATCGCCCGCGCCCAGCGAATGGCGGTAGTGGCACAGGACACGGGGCTGGGCAGGGAGAGCTTGTACAAATCTCTTTCAGCCAACGGCAACCCGGAATTCGCCACCGTGCTGAAGGTGGTGCGCGCCTTGGGACTCAGACTTCAGGCCGCGGTTGGGCCTGGAGCAAACGACGCAGTTTGAAGGCGACGAAGCATCGGACGACACGACCGCGAGACGAACTATCGCAGAGGATGACAGCATTAAGAAGAAGCACCTAGAGCCGCTTACACCGGCGGCCCTACTCCCCAGGGTATCCAGCGACTGGCACAACATGGGCCTGTCTGTGCCCGCCCAGTTGACGGCGTTCTAAGGACTACGCGAAGGCCAGCGGCTAATCCGCGGTCCGAGTGTACATGGACGAGGCAGAGGGCGGCTGGGTTGGCGACAGGCCTCAATTCAGGAAGATGAACGCCGTCGGTTCTGGGGTTTCGAAGCTACCCTGGCTCCAAGCGAGCACAAGGAAACGCCATGACTACATCCGACCGCGCATCCCGCGCTCCCAGGTACACTTTCGCCGACACTCTCGACGCTCAGGAAGCCCAGCTTCGTGACAACCCGCTGGTGCGGCGGATGGCTGCATCCCGCCAGGCGCTGGCGGGCGACCCCCACCGCCCGCTGTATCACTTCGTCAGTCCCGAGAACAGACTGAACGACCCCAACGGGCTCTGCTTCTGGCAGGGACGCTGGCACCTCTTCTACCAGGGCTACCCACCGGAAGACCCCCGGCCCCACTGGGGGCACGCCGTCAGCGACGACCTCATCCACTGGCGCGACCTGCCGTACGCCATCTACCCCGACCCGGAGGAGAGCTGCTTCTCCGGCGGGACCCTTGTCGAAGACGACCGGGTCATAGCCATCTTCCACGGGACACAGGTCGGCAACATGGTCGCCGTCTCCAGCGATCCGCTCCTCCTCAACTGGGAGAAGGTCACGGGCCAGGCGGTCATCCCCATTCCGGATCACGACGGCTCGCCCCGGGAGTACACGGTCTACGACCCCTGTATCTGGCAGCGCGACGGGGTTTACTACTCCCTCTCCGGCGGCGCGCTGACCGACGGCCCCGGCGACCAACGCATTGCCGCCGACTTTCTATTCCGCTCGCATGACCTGGAGACCTGGGAGTACCTGCACCCCCTCACCGAAGGTGACAGGTTCACGTTGGCGGGCGACGACGGCGCCTGCCCCTACTTTTGGCCCATCGGCGACCGCCATATGCTCCTCTTCTTCAGCCACATGAGCGGCGGTCAGTACCTGCTCGGCGACTACGATGAGGACCGCGATAAGCTGGTCGTCACCTCCCACGGCCTCTTCAATTTCGGTGCGACTGTCCCGTCAGGCGTCCACGCCCCATCCGCAACGCCCGACGGACAGGGCGGCATCATCGTGCTGTTCAACATGAACCCCGGGTACCCCACCGCGGGCTGGAACCAGATCATGACCCTCCCCCGGCGTCTCACCCTGGCGGGAGACGACGACGTGCGTGTCGAGCCCGCCGGCGACATCGAGTCCCTCAGGCATGACCACAGGCACGTCGGCCCGACGGAGCTCCCCGCCAACGAGGAAGTGGTGCTGGCGGGGATCGAGGGCAGCGCGCTGGAGCTGGCGATCGAGCTTGATCCCGGCGCGGCGCCGATGGTCGAGTTGAACGTCCTCCGTTCCCCGGGCCGGGAGGAGTACACGCGCATCGCCTTCTACATGGACCGCGGCTTCAAGGTACAGAACCCTTCCGTCCAACCCGGCGCGGTCCACCACACCGGCCAGGTTGCCATCCGCGGCTACAAGAGTCCGAGACCGGTCGATCGCTACGAAAGCCTGCTGACCCTCGACTCTTCCTACGCGTCAACCCTGCCGGGCGCACTCTCCCGCGCTCCTGAAACGGCGCTTATCCGGCTCGACCCTGATGAACCGCTCAGGCTGCGGGTATTCGTCGACCGCAGCGTGGTAGAGGTCTTCGCGAACGGCAAGCAATGTGTGGCGGTCCGCGTCTACCCCGGACGGGGCGACAGCACCGGCGTCTCCCTGCGCGCCCAGGGCAGCCCCGCCCATCTCCGCTCCCTCGACGCCTGGCAGATGCGGAGCATTTACCCGCAGCATTAGGGCGGCCCATCGCGGCGGGGTCGTCGCTTGCGGCTTGCCAAATGCTGTTCCAGCCTTAGCCGGATTATCCGATTCCCAGCAAGCACGCACGGAGCGCCACTGGGAAGACGGCGCGCGGGCCTTAGTGTTGGTAGAAGCGGCGTATGGGACTGCCAAACACGGCAGAGCGGTGAGCGTGGGTGGGTTGAGAATGTGACCGGCTCAACGATCGGGCACCAACATGGTTGGCTGATAAATTCCATCCGAAAGTTGAGTGATTCGATTGTCGATTGCCACCAATATGTCGTGTGGTATTCCTTTCTCTCGCAAGAGAAACTTATCGAGTAGTTCCAGCTCATTGTAGGATTCGAAGCAATCGACTTTTCCCTTTAGATAGGGAGAAAGGTAACGAATTGAAGGGGGAACCCCCTTCGCTATAGAGAATTGATATACGTACTTGAGGTGGTCCTTCAAATACCCGACCACCGGTAGGAAGTCTGCATCTCCACTCACAAGAATGGCAACATCGTAGTAGGGCATTTTCGCAATCATGTCCACGGCTATTCCTAAGTCCACCCCCTTCTCGCCCACTCGTGTTCCTCTATACTGTATCTCGCCAGACCTTTCTTGTATGCTAGATGCTTTCAAGGGGAGAACCTTGTATTGCCCTACATATCTAAACTCGAGAAAGTTTATTTCACGTTGTATTCTTTCGAAGGTGTCCTCCCTTAGGCGCTCAAAATAACTCCTCTCTTTGGCATACCAGTCTCTAGCTTTTTCCAAAACGACGTCCGTGGTAAGACCCTTAATACTAGAGTGTCCCGTAACGACCTTCTGAGACAGTGAAAATTCATACTTTCGCGGCCATGGCGAAATGCTCGCCGCGGAATACCAATGAACACGAATTAGCTGGTGTTCCCAGCCAGTCTCGGCATTGAACTTATCAAGTACGCCAGAGAAGAACTCATCCCAATTGAAATGACGCTCTTCAAGTCTATAGACACGCCCGTTTGAGAGCTCAGAAGTAAACCCAAAGTCCCGGAGATTGCCCCTGAAATTTGCGCCATCAATAAAGATGGCTGTCCTAAGAGCCATATTGACGTTCTCGCTTATCAAAAAAAACAGGGGGGTAATTTACCCCCCTTTGTCCCATTACGGGATAGTTTGATGTGCGGCAATTAGAGTGGCCGCAATTTCATTTTATCGGTACGTTTGACCGATGTCAAATGCAGCAACAGAGATGTACTCGCTCCAAGAGAGAGCCGGCATTAAAATCTGACATTCAAGGAAGCTCGCTACTTCCAAGTCTCCCTTGTGTACTCGGAACTCGATCTAGTGCTCCGTGTCTCGCGGTGGATTTGGATCACTGGGCAATGGTGTCCTTACTCCGTATCTTTCCGTCAAGGCCCATGGTCATTAATTCTCCACCGCCTTGATTATGCAGCATCTCTCTTGCCGCGTCCAAAGCATCCTTCTGAGTTGGATGAACACTGCTTGGTCTTGTGGTGCCGTTCTTCTTGTTCTGCCAAGTACCATCAGTGCGACGAGATACGGTTCGATTGTTTTTCTTAGCCATTCTAATCTCCAATTTCATGTGAAATCTAGCAAGATTTACACACTACTGAAGTGCGATTTGGTCTTAGTGGGAATGCTGGACAATGCCAATAAATAGGGAGGGAATGAATACCTTGTTCTACAATATCCAATGCAGACAAGGGGTGTCAGTATTCAGTCTAGTCCTGGGTGACCTTCTGCCAGTCGGCGCTGGGTTCCAGGCCGCCGACGTTGGTAATCTGCTGGCTGAGCCGGTAGACGGTGTGGTTGCCGATGCGGGCCTGCAGCGGGTTTTCGCCCTGGAGCCAGATGGGCCACACCTTGTGCAGGTTGCCACCGAGTTGGATGCTATCGCCGGCGGCGATTTGGTAGACCAAGCCCCTGCGCGGCGTGTCGCTGTGGTTGGGATAGGAGGCGTGCAGCATGCAGCAATGGTGGATCGTCATCGAACCGGCCGGCACGACGAGATCAACCACGTTGCCGCGCGCCACGTCGTCCTGGTACTCGCTGGGTTCGGTGCAACGGCCCCTAAACCTGCCGCTCTCAGCGTCGTAGTGGTCCACCGGACCGCGCAGGTGGCTGCCGGGAATCATGCGCATGCAGCCGTTCTCCGGCACGGCGTCGTCCAGGAGAAACATGCACGCGAGCAGGTCGTAGTTTGTGTGGGGGAAGAAGGGGAAGTCCTGGTGCCAGCCCACCTCGCCTTTGCCTTTGGTGGGCGGCTTCCAGTTGAGCTTGCAATGCTGCAGACGTAGGTTCTCGCCGATGAGCTGTGTGACCGCGCCCAGCATCGTCGGATGCTTCGCGGCCATCATGAAGGCGTCGTCAAAGAGCGCCACGTTTTGAATGACGGCCAAGCTGTCGTCGCCGGCCAGGCGGGCGCGCTCCTCTTGCAGACGCTCCGAAGCGGCCTGTAGCCCCTGCAATTCCGCCGCCGAGAGCACGTTTTCCAGTACTAGGTAGCCATGCCGTTGATAGAAGGCAACCTGGTCGTCGCTGAGGATCTTTTCCTGGGTTGTGGGAGACGTCGCCATGGGTCTTCTGCTCCTTTTATCTCTTTGATAGAAGCGATCGGTGACTTTGCGGTTTCCGGGTTAGATTGTGTTGATACTGTATCACGTTCAATACGGTGTGCCGCGTGTCACAGACAGCAAAGGGCCAAATCCTAGTTTGCAGTACCAAGCTCAGCTTGCCGGAATCCGAATTCGGGAGAGAATTGAGCCGCACTGTGCCTTGGGCCCACCGTACCAAGAGCGGGGGACAAGCCCCCACGCTACAGCTTGACCCAAGGAGCGGGTGACAAGCCTTTGTCCCGGTTCCGTCACTACCATGAAAATAGCACGACGAACCTCCGTCATTTGTATGCTGTAAGAAGCAGGCAATTGCGGAATGCAACAGGGTTACACGAGGGGCGCATCATCCGTCATTCCCGCGAAAGTTCGCCGCGCGCGGGGGCACGGAATCTATCTTCGTCGCGCGCACCCTGGATTCCGGCGTTCGCCGGAATGACTGTTGAGAATCCATCTTCTCCTGAATCAGCGGAACCCAACTCAAACGGGTGATAGGCGCTTTCGCAACACCCTTTCTCTCTTCTGGCTCAGCATTTGGAGAACAAGCCGAATCTACGCACTAGATTCCGCGCTAAGAGCGACTCTTCGCTGCGCTTCGTTCGGAATGACATGTGTACTAGTCATGTCTAACACTGCGAAAGGTTGCTTTTGTTCTCAAATCTGTCAACGAATTACCTGACATTTACAGGAATGACACGGAGAGACCACACAGCCTATTGGTCGCTCGGTTCCAGGCCGCCGACGTTGGTTAGGGGTCTACTGAGGCGAAAGACCGTGCCGTCCTCCATGCGGGCGCGCAGCGGGTCCTCGCCTTGCAGCCATAGCGGCCAGACCTTGTAGAGTTGGCCGCCGAGTTGGACGCTGTCACCCGCGGCAATCTGGTAGATCAGGCCCCGGCGGGGCGTATCGCTGTTGTTCGGATAGGAAGCGTGCACGATGCAACTGTGATGGATCGTAATCGAACCGGCCGGGGCGACCAGATCGACCACGTTGCCTCGGGCGAGGTCATCTGCATAATCTGCCGGATCGGTGCAGTGCCTCGCGAATGTCCCGTCCGCGGTGAAATGGTCCACCGGCCCCCGCAGATGGCTGCCTGGAATCACGCGCATGCAGCCGTTTTTCGGTGAAGAATCGTCCATCAGGATCATGCACGCCAGCAGATCGTAGTTGGTGTGGGGCAGGAAGGGAAAGTCCTGATGCCAGTCCACTTCTCCGGTGCCCTTGGTGGGCGGCTTCCAGTTCAGCTTGCAGTGTTGCAGGCGCAGGTTTTCGCCAATGAGCTGCGTCACGGCGGCCAGCATGTGCGGGTGGTGCGCGGCGCGCATGAAGGCGTCATCGAGCAGGGCAAAGTCCATGATAGCAACAATGCTGTCGTTGCCGCCCCGGCGGATGCGCTCCTCCTGCAAGCCCTCCGTTGCTGCCCGCAATTCCTGTAGCTCAGCCGCCGCTAGCACATTTTCAAGTATGAGATAGCCGTGGCGGTGGTAGAAGGCGACTTGATCGTCGTTTAGGACATTTTTTTGCGTAGCGGAAGCGGTTGCCATCACGTCCATCTCTTCTGTGGTAGTGCCAACGATGTAAAGGGCGCTACCGAATACAACTTCAAACTTACCCCAATAGGTAGCTTACACTTCTTTGTGGGCAGGGCAGTGGGCCAATTCGCTGAGACAATTCACGGCCCGCGTGCCTACCCGCGAAGAGCACTTCGACAAGCTCAGTGCGAACGGTAATTCTGCCCAACCGCTGTGTTGCGAACACGCGCCAGTAATCACAAAACGTTACGGTTGCCGTGAAAACCGTAACGGCACTTCGACAGGCTCAGTGCGAACGGCAAGTCTCCCCTTGTTCGAAGCACACGTCGATATTCACGGGGCGCATAGTTCGCGGATTAATTCTGCAGCCAGCGGTCGAGGAAAGCGAACGACTCCACCCCATGAATCACGTGGGGACCTGCAAAGATGCCAAGTTCGACGCGTTCCGGGATGCCTAGCTGCGCGTAAATTGACTGGACTTGAGAAAACTCTTCCTTCACGTGCTCCAGCCAGAAGACGCGGTCTTCCGTGCCCGCCTCCACGAAGAAGGGTCGCGGGCAGATGAGCGACGCGATGTCGGAATCGGAAAACTCGTTCAACTGGCCCCAGAAGAATTTGTCGTCATCGCCGGTTTGGATGAAGGACGTGTAGTGGGGCGAAGGGTCGATCATCTTGGGTGTACGGTTGGTGAAGTAGCCGGAGCAGACGCAGGCGGCGACCCGCTCGTCGGCGGCCGCCGCCCACAGCGCCATCATGCCGCCCTGGGAGATGCCCATGTAGCCGATGCGGTCGTTGTCCACCTCCGGCAAGGTCTGCAGAAAGTCCACCACGCGCATCATCTTGCCCACTTCCAGGCCCAAGAGCTGTTGGGCAATGAGCGTGGCCTTGCGGTTTGTGCGCGACCGGTCGGGCGTATTGTTCATCACCAACGGAGCGAAGACAACGTAGCCCTTTTCGGCCAGCCGCAGCCCAAAGGACCGCAGATAGGCAGTCTCCTCCAACTCGTAGTAGCCGCAGGTGGCTTCCGGTGAGCCGGAGAAGCCGTGCTGGGCGATTACGGCGGGTTTCGGTCCGGCCGGCTGTGCGGGCACCAGCAAAACGCCGTACGCGTGGACGCCTGCATCAACCGGAATCCAGACGCGCCTTGCCGCAATGCCGGGACGCTCCGGCAGGTCTTGCTGCCGCGGCTCCAGCAGCGCGGCACCTTGCGGCGCGCCGCCCATGAGCTGGAGAAACCGTGCACGGTTCGGCGCTATCGAGCGGCGATAGGCGTCAGGCGAACTAAAGTCCCGCTGCCACGCGCGCTCGCGTCTATTCGCAGCCGCATACACCAGCGCGGCGTAGTAGCGGTCAATTTCCGCTACCTGCTCTTGGCGGATGGACTCCGCATCGTCGGGTGTTACACCGAGCGTGCCCATGCTACTAACCTTTCAAGTTGATCTTGCCCGATGTTTTTCCCTCTCCCTAGCCCTCTCAGTCAAGAAGACCCTTGCATAGCTAGGTCCCGATGGCAAGGAGGCGCACCCTCTCCTTGGGGAGAGGGGATACCTTGCTATTCTAATCGTATGGCATGTACAGTCAATATATACTAGATCAAAGACAACTGGGGATCAGAGCAGATTCACCCTCACCCTAACCCTCTCCCGTCAAGTGAGAGGGGACTGCCCCGCTCGTCAAGTGAGAGGGGACTGCCTCGCTCGTCAAGTGACAGGGGACTGCCTCGCTGCGGCAAGGGTTACGCAACGGTCTCCTCAGGGAGAGGGGATATGAGCCGCAGTCCCGCAAGATCCCTCTGGCAATGGTTCGGAGCGCCGACTCCCCCCTGAAACACGCGTAGGGGCACGACATGTCGTGCCCCTACGCACTGAAAGGCTTACCTACTGCCTGCTTGCGTTGTACTCGTCCAGGATGGCTTGGGCCTCGCCTTGGGCCGTGCGGGAAGCCTCCTCCGGCGTAAGCTCCGGATTCGCCTGCGTCGCCAGGCCGGCGTTCTTCCACAGAGGTCCGGCGAGATCGCCGCCAATTGGATGGAGCAAGAACGGAATGGCGGTTTCCATGGCCCGCAGATACTCGACGATTCTCTCTCCGGGCGGCAGGTCCAGATTGATGAACGCGTCGCTCTCGGCTATAGACTTGATCGTCGGCGTCGTGTCGCCGTTGCGGGCTGCCGTATCCAGTTGTTCCGGCCCGCAGATCCACGAGGCGAAGTCCCACCCGTGGTCGAGCACCTTGCTGCCTTCCACGAGGGCGATTTCCTCGGTGTAGAGCGCGCCGTTACGCGTCGGTTCGCCCTCGAAATCGATAAACGGGATGGGATGCAACGTCCAATTGAACTGCGCGTCGGTACGGAAGCTGGGCACCAGCCAGTTGTAGCCCGAGTAGATGGCAACCTTCTGGTTCTTGAAGTGATCGAAGATCGTCTCTTCTTTGGCATCGTCGCCATAGGCTTCGATCTGGTGCTTGTGGAACAGGTCTCCCCGCGTCCTAATCAGCTCGGTGCGGACTGCCGCGTCCCAGCTCATGGTCTGCCACTCATTGTTCACGGAACCCTGATCGCGGCCATAGGAGACGTACCAGGTCGACCAGTACCAGAACCGCGTCGACACGCCCCACTTGCCGTTGGCGGCATCGGTGAGCTTGGCGCCGATATCAATCATGTCCCCGAAGGTCCAGTCGTCAGACGGTACCTCGATGCCCGCTGCCGCGAACGCATCGAGATTAAGCGCCATCACCGGCGTCAGAATGCCCAGGGGCAGCGCATGCAGCGTGCCGTTCCAGGTGACACCGTCGATGGCGGCCTTATAATAGTCGTCAAGGTTGAGGCCCGACGCCTTGACGTACGGCTCCAGCGGCAGGAAGACGCCTTCTTCACCCCAACGGGCCCAACCCCAGCCGTGCCAGGTCACGTCAAGCAAGCCGCCACCGGCGGCGGCGTTCGTGCCGATGCGATCGTTGAGCGCGGTATCGAGAATGGTGGAGATTGATACATTGGGGTTTTTCTCTTCGTAGGCGTCCACCAAGCGCTCGTACCAGCGCTCCTTGGCCGGTGAATAGGGCGGCCACATGAATTGAATGGTTACTTGCTCGGCTACGGGCGCCTCTTCGGCCTTTGCTTCTTCCTCCGCCTCAGCCGGTGCTTCCTCCATCATTTCGCCCGTCGTCGCTACCTGGCCGCACGCGGCCAGGGCAACGGCCCCGAAAGTTGCTGCCGAGCCCCCGAGGAATCTACGTCTGGTTGTATGAAAACGCATGACTTCTTCTCCTTTGCGACGCGGCGTTCTGCCGCTTCGCCTGCATGAAAAGGCTCCATCCAGCCGACACTGGGTATTCGCAACACAAAGGCAATACCTCTAGTTGTCAACCCTCCTCTCTCTTAACGAAGCAGCATCATGTCAATCATCCTACTCTAACCAGAACATATTGGCAATAGCATAAACGGGGATAAAGCAATAGTAAGTACGCCCCATAGGTGGCATCAGGAGATTGCTGCACTCTGTCCAAGGTCATCGGTGAAGTCGTGTTGCCTGCGACCACGCTCGTTTATGTGAAAACGGCGCTAGGCAAACATATCCGCCAGGGTCTCACTGGCAATGCGGGCCTCGTCCCAGGGCAGTGACTCTGCGCCCCAGATGATGGAGTGCTCGTGGCCTTTGCCAGCTAGGAGCACGGTATCGCCCGGCCGCGCCTGCTTGAAGGCAATGCGGAAGGCTTGGGTGCGGTCGACGCTGATGCTGTAGTCGCGGCCGTAGACACAGCCGGCCTCCAAGGCGCCTTCTTCGATTTGTCGGCAGATAGCGTCCGGGTCCTCGCTGCGGGGGTCCTCGCTGGTGATTACAAAGTAGTCGGCATGTTCCGCCGCGACCTCGCCCATGAGCGCCCGCTTCTCCACGTCGCGCTCGCCCGCGCTGCCAAAGACGACCACCAGCCGTCCCGGCGTTACGCTGCGCAAGGCATCGAGCACGAGCCGCAGGCTATTGGGCGTATGGGCGTAGTCAACAATTACGGCGAACGGCTGGCCGGCACTAATCACCTGCATGCGACCGGGCACCCCCGGAAACGAGCCAACCGCCGCCGCAGCCGCATCGAGGGGCACGCCCAGACCGCTAACGAGGGCCAACGCTGCCAGCGTGTTGGCCACGTTGAAGTGGCAGACCAGCGGCGCATGCACTGGCGTTTGTCCCTCCGGCGTGACCACTGTAAATGCGGTGTGGTCTGCGCCGAGCGTTACGTCTATGGCGCGCACGTCCGCGTGCTTTGCGAGGCCATACGTCCGCACGCCGGGCGGTTTGATTGAGGCGAAATATGAAAAGTGCGCATCGTCGGCGTTGAGCACACTCACCTGGGGAAACGGCTTTGACGCCCGCGCCTTCACCCGCTGGAAGAGCAGACCCTTCGCCTCGCGGTATGCTTCCAGAGTCTTATGAAAGTCCAGGTGCTCATGACTGAGGTTCGTCAACACGGCGGCATCAATCTCAATTGCGTCCAGCTTGTGCAGTGCCAGCCCGTGGGAACTGGCTTCGACGACTGCATGCGTGCCACCTTGGTTGCGGACTGTGCGCAGCATGCGCTGGAGGTCGGAAGCGTGCTGGGTAGTGAGGCGCGTCTCGTTGGGATACTCCTGCCGGCTGTCGTGAAAGGCCACCGTGGTGATGACGCCCGTCGGATGCCCGCACGCCCGCAGGATGTGACCGATGAGGGTGGTTGTCGTGCTCTTGCCGTCGGTGCCGGTGACGCCGATGACGCAGAGTTCCTGGGAGGGGTTGCCGCAGAAGACCGCAGCCGCCTGCCCGATTGCCACCCACGTGTCGGGCACCAGCACCTGGGTGACGTGCTCCGGCAGAGACTGTGGTCGTGTGACAAGCACCGCGGTCGCGCCATTCGCCACGGCAGCCGCGGCGTAGTCGTGTCCATCCCGGTGCAATCCCTGCAGCGCGATGAAGAGCGCACCGGCCTCCGCCTCCCGAGAATCGTGGCAGAGCTGAGTGATGGCCGGGTCTTGCGCACCGGAGACAATCCGCGCCTCCGGCATGGCGCGAAGGAGTTTAGAGAGTTTCATACACTTCTGTTTGCGCTCCTTGAGATACTTCCCGCGCTTTGACAAGGACTTCGCGAAGCCCAAACAGCGCGATTGGGTACTCACTACCGCGCTCCGCACTCTCGCCAGAGCCCGCTCGCTTTTGCCAAGTTGCGTCGTATTTTTCACCCAGCCCTGCCGACACGCTGCGCCGTTTCGCTCCGCCCATGCATCGACACTGAAGAGAGCCGGTCACCCCTATAGGTGCAACAGCGCCCAGCCCCCAAGCAATCTCAGTTCTCCAGCAGGAAGGGCCTGCAGGTGCGCCGCAGACGGAGCGGATGGGCCGGCTCCCCCGATTTCGTCATGCCGAGCGCGTGGAGGCAGTCCGAAAAGCGTTCGCGAACGACCTGCCCACGCCCGCCCCCAGCGCCGTGCATGCCCCATGCAGCGACGATCAGCGCCGCTCCTTCGGCCAGACTGAATAGGGCGCCATCGTTATCTTGTCCCACGGGATCGGGGGCGACGCGCAGCGCGCTCGGGTAGGGCGTGCGCCACGCGAACAGGTTCCCCACCCGCACCCCGCCGTAGCCCCAATCGCGGGCAAAGCCAATGCAGCGTCGTATGGTGGGGTCATCGTTCGTAGCATCAGCCGTGGACGGGTTCAGCATGATAAACAAGATCACCGGGTGCGTGTGGTCCCACACCCGCCAGAGCTTGTAGCGGTAGCGCCCACACGCCGAAAACTCCGCGCCGCTCTGCGTGGGATCAACGCCCGCCATGCCGCTCACCGCCATGCTCCTCTTGGTACGCGTAGCTCCGCTGAAGAAAACTATACCCGGTGACTTGCGCCAAGCCAACGTAGGAGTTCTGTATCCAGGTATGACACCTGCCCTCACGCCCAGTGAAATGGTAGCTCTGCGCGAGTAACGCAGACCCCAGCTTCGTCACTGGGTAATTCCACGTTACCTTTCGTGTCCCAAATTGTAGCGATACACATCTAGACAAGAAAGCAAGCGTGCGTTAGACTACAAGTCAATCGTATTGCCTCTCCGAGTTGGTGAGTACATTGGAGTCGATCCGGCATACTCGCAGAAAGGAGGCATGACTGCATTGGTTTGTGCTGCGATGCTTGTGCTGCGCGAGAGGGAGAGCGTCCCGCCTGCACGGTCGTTCTGACACAGGCTCTCCTACCCCATCGGCCTAATCCTTTTAGAGATCCCGCGCGGCCTGGCATCCCAAGTGCACCTAGGACAGGCGAGTGCTCCTGTCACATGCATTTCGCCACTGTTGATTCACAGAAGGGAGTCTTCGGATGAAAGCAATATCGCTTACCCTCAGCCGACGGCGCATCCTGTCGGGGTTGGTTGGCGCCGGCGCCCTGCTGCCGCTGGCAGCTTGCGGCACAGTCGCCACACCCGCCGCAGAGACGGAAGCCAAAATGGAAGAGAAGGCCGCACCTGCTAAGGAAGAGCCCAAAGAGCCCGAAGTCCAGGTGGCGAAGTGGTTCACCGCGTCCTACGGCGGCGGCAGCTTCGATCCCGTGCAGCAGGGACTCGTAGACAGCTTCAACGAGCAGAACGAACAGTTTCAGGCCGAATACGTCATCGTGCCCGGCAACCAGCAGGATTGCATCGAGAAAGTGCGTACGGGCCTGGCGGCCGGCGAGCGGGACATCGGCATCTTCAACTGCAGTCCGATCTGGCTGGGGAACATCGGTCAGGCCGGATTGGCGGCGGAACTCGACAGCCTGGTCGCCCGCGACCAGGTGGACATGACCGAGTACGCTTCCCTGGCCATAGAAGCGCATCGCTTTCAAGGTAACCTCATCGCCATTCCCCACTACGTAAACAGCCTGATCGCCGTCTATAACAAGGACCTGATGGACAAGCTCGGCGAGGAGTACCCGCAGGATTCGTGGACGTGGGACGATTTCATGACGTTCGTGCGCCGGCAGACCACCGGCGCCGGCTCGCAGAAGCAGTTCGCCCTAGCCTCGATACCCCGCGGCTTCAATCCCATCACGCCGTGGATCTGGATGGCAGGCGGCAGCACGTACGACGACGAAGAGAATCCCACCAAGTCCACCATGTCGTCACCCGAGACCCGGGCCGGCCTCCAGTGGGTCTCCGACCTCTTCCACGTGCACCAGGTCACGCCGCGGCCCGGCGAGGTGCAGGACGACCTCTTCAGCGGCGGCGTATCGCCCCTGATCGTCACCACCGGCGCGGCTATGTCCCGCTATCGCGGCGACCGCGTGTCGTTTGCGTGGGACGTGGTCGGCATTCCGGCGGGGCCGGCTGGCAGGACGACCTTTGCCGGCAGCTACGCGCAAGCCGTCTACAGCGACAGCAGCGCCAAAGACGCGGCATGGGCGCTGCTCCGGCACGTTACCGGCCGCCAGGGCGCCTTAGCCATGTTGGCGGTATCGCTCTCGGTGCCGGTGTACACGCCGGTTGCGGAAAACGAATACCGCAATGCGGACGGCCAGCCCGACGGCATCGACAATGTGCTGAACTTCCTCACCTACCTGCGCGGTTTGCCCAAGAATCCGAACATGATTGCCATCTACGGCCCGGCGTACGGCACCTACCTCGGCCAGATCTGGTCAGGCGAGGCGAGCGTGGAAGAGGCGACGGCCGCAATGGATACCATCGTGGACGGTGAACTTGGATAACGCTTGCTTCTCGTAGACACAATTGGATGGTAGCTGGGCTCTCCTTTTGCTGCGGTCCGGCGGCGGGAGGAGGGCCTCGCGTCAAACCAGCTACACTGAGAGCGTGGCCGTCGGCCCGTGAATGGGTACACTGTCCTAGCGCGGCAGAATACGGCAACAGGCTGCGAGCTCTCCCTCTGGAGACCTTTGCATAACCCTCGCCACAGCGCGGATGTCCCCTCTCCCTCGACGGGAGAGGGAGTGCCCCTGCTTGAAAGTGGGGTCATGCAAAGGTCTCCTCTGGTGAATGGGGATTCGTACACGTGGTGAGAAGATTGATTCTCGCTTTCGCAGGAAAAGCAGAGAGTTTCGCCTCGCTCGTTTCCGTATTTTGTAGCTCACTTTCCGTTGTACTGGTATTGATTCTTTGCCATGAAATGCGTGACAGGCAAGCAGGGGTCTGTTATCATTGATGTTGCCTTTGCGACTAGTACTAGGCTTAGAGAGGTGTGGGGTTTACGGTAAGGTCCCATCCGCGTAGCAGGTTGCAAGCCGCCAAGGACTGTGCCGGAGAGATGTTGGCAACGACTTCTGCGCCGGCGAGCAAGCGGGAACAGGCTGCAAACGTGGATAAGGGTAAACAAGCGGGGAAGGCAGGAAACGGCACGGCAAACTGTTACCGTGCCTTCTCTATCTCCAAGGCCTAGATTGCGATGCCACGCCGACGGTCCGGCGCGGGCAAAGCCGATGTGCCGCCCCAGGAAATGCCGGTGAGCCTTGACCGCTGAGGTAGAGTTAAGAGAAGTCCAAGGTCTGCGAGTAGCGCATTGCCCACATAGCTCAGTCGGTAGAGCGCGATCTTGGTAAGATCGAGGTCACCGGTTCAATCCCGGTTGTGGGCTCCCGCAGGGTTGCGGAAATCTCCCGCATAGAATGCGGAGATACGGTTGGGGGAAGCTCCCGCACTGGGGAATGAGTGAGTTAATCCCAGTGCAGATTTTTGAGAGATTAGGCAGGCGCACAGTCCCTGACCGCTGTCAGTTAAGTAATGTATTGAGTGAAGTTTCATAAGGGTTGAGGAAGGAAACGATGGCGAAGGAGCGATTTGAACGAACGAAGCCGCACGTGAATATTGGCACGATCGGCCATATCGATCATGGCAAGACCACGCTCACTGCTGCGATCACCAAGGTGCTTTCGCTGCAGGGCGGCGCCGACTTTTCCCCTTT
>JAPOQA010000002.1 GCA_026710945.1 Chloroflexota bacterium | reverse complement strand
CCCGCTGCCCCGTTCCATCCAAAAGGGTGAATACGCTCAAAGCGGGAACTGTCCCCGGTAGCTTAGCCTCAACCGTAGCGCGGGGGCTTGTCCCCCGCTTCTTGGCACAACCAATGCCTACGTTATTTCGCCTTCAACATCGCGTTTCCCGCTGCCCCGTTCCATCCAAAGGGGTGAATACGCTCAAAGCGGGAACTGTCCCCGGTAGCTCAGCCTCAACCGTATCGCGGGGGCTTGCCCCCCTCTTGGCACAACCAATGAATCCTGCAAGGCCCTTTGCAATTCAAGCTAGTACTAGGAAGAATAGCGAGATGCCGACTCCGCGGCAAGAGGCGGCTAGCCGGGCGACCGGCAAAGGGCTGCAAGAATATCCACCGGCAGAGTGCGGCTAGCCGGTCCACCGTGGACCATGTTGGCGTGCTTCATGCTATAGCCGTATCGGGAGTTACGTCGCTATAATGAAAGTAGCAAGGAATTTACTAAACAGTTGCCGTCGCAGAGACGCCGCATGGCACGCCGTAGCCGCAGTGGCTGGCTGATCTACGGCAAGAAGAGCATTGCGGCGCAAGAGCGCAAAACGGCGCATGGCAGAGTCCCCCGAACCCTGAAGAGGCGTGCACACATGTCTGACGCAAGAAATTCCGCCGTCCAAACACCATATCTCACACTCTCCACCGGCTCGCTCTACACCTACGGCTTGGCGCGAACCTTCGAACTGATGCAGGGCTCCCCGTTCGACGGTGTGGAAATCATAGTTGATAGCCGATGGGACACCCGCCAAGCGGAGTACATTAAGGCGCTCACTGAACAGTGGGGCATTCCTGTACACAGCATTCACGCACCGTTTCGAACCATATCTGAGATGGGAGCCGACTACCCTAGCACGCTCAAGGCGACGATACGTTTGGCGGAACAGGTCGGGGCACGCACGGTCGTCATTCATCCGATTTCGCGGGGCACGCCGGACCTCGCCCAATGGCTGCAGCAAAACCTTGCCGGCTTGCAGGCACAGACTCCGATCCTGCTCACCGTCGAGAACCTGCCGCGAATGGTAGTGAAACGCTTGGGCATCTTGCAGCGGGACTTTCACGAATTCTGGCATCCGGATGCCATGCGCCCCTTCGCGGCGCTGACGATGGATACCACACACTTTGGCGTTTCGCAGATTAATATTTTGGATGCGTGGCAGCAACTAAGCGCCACAGTGCAGCACATCCATTTGTCTGACGAATACAATGGTCGCGAGCACCTCTTTCCCGGCGAGGGTACACTGCCGCTTGCCGACTTTCTCGGCGAACTAAGCCGCAGCCGCTTTGGTGGCATTGTCGTTGTGGAGTTACACCCCTTTGCGCTTCACGCAGGCCGCGACGACGAGAAGGTGCGCGATCGCATCCATCAGGCCGCGGCATTCTGCCGCGAACACCTCAAGATGGAATCCCGTCACGCGGAGCCGGCGGCACGGGCCGGTAGGTAGCAATTGCTCTGTGAGTTGAGGGCGCTCGAGCCGGTCACGCCAGCGCCGTCCGGCTCTGCTACGTCTATGCCCTCGGTCGATTCCTCATCCCCGCATCGAGTTTGGGGCTGGCTCAAGCCAACCCCCTCGGGAGACTCTTGCACAACTCACGCCGGCAGGCGAGAAGCTCCTTTCTCCTTCGGGAGTGCGGGGAGAGAGGGAACAGTTGTGCGGGGGGCATGGGTTACGCATGGTGCTCATCCAGCTAAGAGTTTTTCCATGGGCAATGGTGAAGCCCGTGCGCCCGAGCAGGTGTAACCCGGGAGTCCCATCAATACAGGGGGAGAGGCAGGCCATTGCCAATCGGCATGGGTGGTACAGGCGCCTGCTGAGAGTAAAGGCGCGGCCCTTTGCAGTCAGCGACATGTGGCATACCGCACGGCACTACATGCGATTTGGAAATCTCTTCGGAGTCCGACGCAAGAGTCGCGGTAAGAGCAGAGCCAACGCGAGCAGCCAGCCGATCAGACTCACGACAACGCCGATTTGGAACCAACGCGGCTGATATTCGAATACGATGGTATGCTCGCCTGAAGGCAGCAACACACCGCGCAAGGCGATATCCACGCGATGGATCTCCCTCGGGCTACCGTTGACGGTGGCAATCCATCCTGGAAAGTAGGAATCGGAGAGCACGAGCAATCCCGGTTGTGACGTCGTCGTTTGAATTTCCACGCGCAACGCGGATTCTGAAACTATCGTCGCTGCCACGGGCTCGCCGGTGACGCCGACGAGCTCCGGAATCGGTCGTTCCACAAGGACTTGTCGGGCCACGTCGATAGTCCGCAGCCGCAGCGGGTCATCGTCTACCACGGTCTCGTAGACTACAAAAGCTCTCGGCAAGACCTCGTTATTCTCGAATAGCAGGGGGCCGTCTGTACGGGCCTGGCCGATCAACTCCCACCCAGTTCCCGGCTCGGTTTGCTGGTGGTCGGTGACGAGGTAGCGCACACTGACCAATCCCCACAGTCTCGCATCGATCTGATCGATATCTACAAGCGATAGACTTTGATGCGGCGGAAACTCCATATCGTTGAGCAGAGCGCCGCGCAGGTCAGCGTAGTATCGGCTAGGCAGCAGACCGCCGTCGTGCCCGTCAGCGGTCGACATTCCCAATGGGAGATTGAGATTTGGCCGCAATTCGTCGCTGTACTTGCCATACACGATGGCAGGTTGCACCCAGGCCTCGGAGAGCGATTCCAATAGCTCTTGCCTTCGCGCTTCTTCATTCTCCAGAGGGAAGCGTTCTGCCGCGATGCTGATGTAGCGCGCTTCGGTCCAGTGTTGCGAGAGTTGCTGTGTAGTTTCTGAATGCGTGTATATCTCCGGCGGCATCACCTGATTAAATTCCAGGGGTCGGGAGGCAAAGAAGAGCTCTACGAGCACAATTCCTCCAACTGTGAGATAGGCCAGTACATTAGCCAGGCCGTGGTGAAGAACAAGGAGAATAGTCGCATAGATGATGACGGCAGTAGTTGCCCAGAACACAACCACCTTTGGATCCGGCAACGACTGTTCGGAACCGATGAGGTATAAGCGGCCAATATAGGCGACCAATAGGATTGTAGCTACCACCGTCCCTAGAAGGAGTTTCAGAGAGAGTTGACGCCGTTCTTCCGGACGCAGGTCATCGCGGAGCCGGTCTGCGCCAAACGCCGCCAGCGTCGAAAGGCTGAAGCTAACCAGGAAAAGCCAGCGCGCTGGCACACGAAATAGTGAAAAGCCCGGCAAGACTGTGTGAAGGGCAGTGAATAGCGGTGTGTACGTACCGAGAGCCAAGACAAAGGCCAACAACGCGATGAGTATAAAGAACAGCACCCAACGCTGCCACGTGACTTGCAGTGCACCGAAGAATGTAAGGATGGCGCCGCCTATACCGATATACCCAACTACTTCAATACCAGGCAGAGCCCAATAGCGAGGAAATAGAGACAACAATACCTCATTCGGACTGACTGCCAGCGCCGCTGATTCTTCTAACGGCAGGCCTCCTCGCCGGAAGGAGTGTATCGCTGCCTCCAGTGTCGGCAAGAGTTGGGCTGCGCTCAAAATACCGCCAATCAGGAGGAAGATTACCGGCACAAACAGCGGCCACCAGCGCGAAGTCTCTCCGTTAGGAGAGACTAAGGCTGAGTACGCACAGAACAACCCCAGGATGAGGATCGAGTAGTAGAATTCCTGCGTATGCCCTGCTGTGAAGCTGAAGGCGGTAGCGATGCCGCCAAGTATGAGCCAGGTGGGAGTTGGTGATGTGCTGGCGCGAATTGCACACAGCAAGAGCCAGGGAAGCCAAACCGCAGTGTGCAGTACGTTCACTTGTCCGATGTGCGGCAATAAGAAACCGCCTAAGCCGAAACACAAGGCGCCGACCCAGGCAGCGAAGACCGAGGTGCCAAACCCATACCGCAGGAATAGGTACATTCCGGCCAATGCCCACCAGATGTGCAGCACGACACTCCACGTGAGTGCCGAAGCGAATGAGAAGAGCGTAAAGAGGAAGTCCGGTGGATAGAGGACGGCGGCCTGGATATTGGCAAGCAGGGGAGCACCAAGGAATATGAGGGGATCCCATAGAGGCAGTTCCCCCTGATTGATCAAGTCGCGAATGTACGCCTTGTACGGGTAGAAACGCATAATTAAGTCTACGCTGCCGATCACTCCCAGCCCGAAGACCGACTTCCAAAAGAAGACGAGCACCAGGAGCAGGAAACTACCCAGCGCGACTAAGTCAATTAAGAATGGTTGTCGCTGTTGTACATTCATGGGCTACGCAATGAGGTTGTCGTGGACAAGCTGCTCGGAAGTCTGAAAGCGGCCGCTTGAGAGGGAGTACTGGCTGGGGCCAGCCAGTACTCACCGGCATACGCTACTCGCTTGTGGTGCACGTGTTCAGGGGTTTTTCGTTGCATTGGGTTTCTTCCCTTGAAGACCAATCTCTCTTTACGGCAGCTTCTAATTCTCTGGAGATCCCGGTAACTGAGAACTAGGCGGTGGAAAGACAGCAGGAGATTGCCGCGAGGGCTCGTAACGTTTCATCTGCGAGCGTGACGTATTACCTTCAGAGTAGACGATACTATATGGCAGGCCATGCGGTCACCAAGCCGCTTCATATATGGCAAGAATTTCCGCAGGGCTGTAGTCGCGCACGTTATTGTCCAGGAGACGCCGAATAGTATGGGCTTCTTTCGCCAGCGCGGGTAGCGTGGCATCTTGCATGCCGATTTCGGCAAGGTGTGTCGGCGTTTTCAGCGAATGGAGCAGACCTTGCACGGCGTCAAGCAGAGCGTCGCATTGAGCGCCCGCGCTGCGAGAGTCTTGCTCGGTGCAAAGGGCGACGTAGGATTCGGGATTAGTCGCCACATTCTGTCGCAGCACATGCGGGAGAAGAATTGCGTTGGCAATGCCGTGGGGGATGTTGGTCCGTCCGCCCAGCGGGTATGCGAGGGCATGAACCGCGCCTGCGCCCGCATTTGCAACGGCAATGCCGGCATATAGGGCTGCCAGCGACATATCGCTGCGTGCCTCCATGTCGTCCCCGTCCTCTAGTACGCGCGGCAGCGACGTCAGGATGAGACGAAAGGCTTCTCGAGAATACAACCGGCTCATGGGGCTTGCCCGCCGCGCTGCATAGGACTCTATCGCGTGCGTTAGCGCGTCCAGACCGCCTGCGATTGTGATGCTTGCCGGTAAGCTCCGGGTAAACGTAGGGTCAATGATGGCCACCACCGGGTGTACGTAGCTGCCCGCCAGGCGGCACTTGCGCCCGTTGACCGTGACGATGGCCCCGGTGGTCGCCTCAGCCCCCGATCCTGCGGTGGTGGGCAGGAGATAGATTGGCAGTCCCGGCGCAAGGCTTTCGTCTTCACGGTCGAGAAAGTCGGCCAAAGGCTGCGTACTTGAAGCAAAGCCACCCACAATCTTGGCGCAGTCGAGCACACTGCCGCCGCCCACACCCACGACTAGTGATGCGTGCTGTGCAGCGGCAAACGCGCGACACCGCTCCACGTCGTCGAGATGGGGTTCCGGTGGCACATCTTGAAAGAGAACTACTTCGCTCCCAGCAGCAGTCAATGTGCTCTCAATTGTTGTCGCCACACCGGCAGCGACGAGCCCGGGATCTGTGATTAGCAAGACACGCTCAGTCGAGCGCGCGCGCAAAAGCGCAGGGAGCCGATGGTGAACTCCGGGCCCAAACTCAATAGCTTGCGGAATCCGAAAGGAGAATGCCTGAGACAAACGTGAATCCCCTTCGTTGCCCACCCCAGCCCAGACGGACTGTGCTCAATATTGTAGCACATTGTGACGGTACATAGAGCCGCCCGCACGCAGTGCTAACCCAAGAGCCGTACGATATCTCGGTAGGTAATAAGTACCGTTAGGGTAAGCAGTATGATGATTCCTGCAAAATTGATGGCCGCTTCCCGCTTTGGGTTCATTGGGCGTCCGCGCACCATCTCCACAATCGTAAACACAAAGCGGGCGCCATCGAGGCCGGGAAAGGGCAAGAGGTTGATAATTGCGAGGTTTATGCTCAAGAACCCCGTGAACGTGAGTAAGCGGGAAAAGCCGGAACGCGCCACTTGTCCGGTAAGTGACGCAATGCCCACCGGCCCCAGTATATCCCCCTCTTCCGTGCCCTGTATGAGGCTGGCGACGCCCAGGCCAATTAGTGCAAACATCTCTCCCGTGCGTTTCACGCCGAGCCATACCGCCTCCCACGGCCAATAGCGCTTGAACGTCTGCTCAGGCGCCAGTACGATGCCGACCGCCAGGCGCTCTATCTCTGGATTGTAGGTGGGTGTCACGCGCAGTGCCTGCTGCCGTCCGTCCCGGTCGATCGTCAGGCGAATCGGGGTGCCGTCTTGCGTGCTGCCTATCTGCTCGCGTACTTGCGCCATTTCAGTAATGGCCACATCATTGATCGTGAGAATGCGGTCGCCTGCCAGGAGGCCAACCGCCGCAGCCGGGCTCTCCGGAATCACTTCCTGAACGAATATGCGATCCGTTAGCACCGGCTCTCCAAGCATAAAGGCAAGGGAGAAGAGCACCGGCGCGATCAGGATGTTCATGGCAACGCCTGCCAGTATGACAACCGCGCGCTCCGCCGGCCGCTTACTCATAAAGCTGCCGGGCTCCGCTCCGCCGAATTCTCCAAACATGCGCACAAAGCCGCCCAGCGGCAGGAGATTAAGCGAATAGATAGTCTCGCCGATGCGCCGGGAAAAGAGCCGCGGCGGCCAACCGAAACCAAACTCCACGACATGGATGCCTACGCGCCGTGCCGCCACGAAATGGCCGATTTCATGGACGAGTATGAGGAGTGAAAGGACGAAGACAAAGGCGGCGATCGTGGTAAACATCGTTCGTTAAGAATCCTGTCTGGTATGAGAAAGCCCGTCATTCCCGCGCAAGCGGTAATCCATCTGCCCCAGTCCCTCGGACTCCGGCACTTGCCGAACTGACGGGAAGCTTTGCCGTGGCTTCCAAGAGTAGTTGCCGGGTCTCAGCGGCGACGGCGAGCACGTGATCCAATGATTCTACCGGCGTGCTCGTATGAGACTCCAGTGCCTGTGAAATAATGCGTGAGATGTCCAAGAAACCTATTTTGCCCGCTAAGAAAAGCTCAACGGCAACCTCGTCGGCGGCGCAGAGCACCGTGGGCGCCGTGCCGCCGGTTTCCGCCGCTTGGCGGGCAAGCGCGAGACAGGGAAACCGCGCGCTCTCCGGCGCGGAGAACTCCAGCACCGGCGCTCGTGCAAAGTCCAGTCCGCCCCAGTACGTCGGCGGGCGGTCCGGAAAGCTCAACGCATGCTGGATTGGCAAGCGCATGTCGGGGTGACTCAACTGCGCCTTAACCGCCCCGTCCGCGAATTCGACGAGTGCGTGCACAATGCTCTGCGGGTGGATTACGATATCGATCTGCGTATACGGCAATCCGAACAACCAATGCGCCTCGATGATCTCGAGGCCTTTGTTAAGCAGCGTGGCAGAATCTACGGTTATCTTGGCGCCCATGGACCACGTCGGATGCTGCAGAGCTTGCTCCGGGGTGACCTCTGCCAGTTCCTGTGCGGACGCCGTGCGGAAGGGACCGCCGGATGCAGCCAGAATGATCCGTCGAACTGTTGCCTGATCTTCGCCGCGAATGCACTGCCAGATGGCGCTGTGCTCGCTGTCGGTCGGCAGGACGGTGGCGCCGTGGGCGGCGGCCTGCCGCATGACCAGATCCCCGGCCATGACGAGTGTCTCTTTATTCGCCAACGCGACGTCCTGCCCACATTCCAGCGCAGCCATCGTCGCTCGTGCGCCGACCATTCCTGGCGTGCCCACAACGGTCACATCGGCCGCAACCGCTTCGACAAGTTGAACGATGCCGTCGTCTCCGGAGTGGATGCGCGTGGCACCGTCCACGTACTTCGCCGCGCTGCCATCTATACAGTAGGCTGCCTGCGGCTTGAACTCGGCAATTTGCGCAGCCAGCGTCCGTGCGTCTCTCCCCGCAGCGAGGCCGACGACGGCAAAGTCGTCAGGATTTGCGCGAATCACGTCAAGAGTCTGCTGTCCGATGGACCCCGTGGAGCCCAGCACCACCACACGCTTCATCGCAGGTTTTTCTTCTCAAGTTTCTAGGACGGTATTCTTCTCTTCCATTATAAGCGAGCGGCAGGTTGGTGAATGCGCGCAAGCCTCTGGTCGATGGAGTCCGTGCTAGGTAAACTGCACCTCAGATTGCGGCAATAGTGTGATTCTGCCATCTGTTCTCCTGGCCTTTTGGCAGAAGCGCAGGTTACAAACCTGCGCTACCGATCGTAAGACGAGCAATCGAGATACGAGATGCCGTAGCGCGGGGGCTTGTCCCCCGCTCCTCGTCGTAGAGTACGGCTACTGCGTAGAATACGGCTACGGTATCGAGTGCATTTTTCTTGATTGAGACCCTGAATCCTCGCTGCGGTCTGCATAATAGTTGCTTGCAACACACAATGACACGTGGGAGCAACGCAGTGAGATGTAGACGGACACCATACAAGCGACGTGAAATACGGTCTCGCGAATTGGCACGTCCGCGTCTCTGGTTCTTGGTTTCTTTGCTAATTGAGCACCCGCAGGTATCATAGTAAGCGTACGCAAACGCATCGGAGAGGAGAGCACTGGTGAGCAACGGCTTACACGCTGCCTTTACGGCCGTAGACATTACTCCCGATCAGAACCGACCAGGGACAAACGGAAAGAAGAAGGAACGCAGCTATCCGGTCTATGATCCCCTTAAGGCGCGGATACTGCTCCTCCAAGATGAGGAGCATACGGCTGCCATTGTGGCCGTGGACGCATTCGAGCTCGGCATCGACTTCGACGAAAAAGTAGCCGCTGACTTAGAATCCCGCGGCATTGCGCCCTTTCCCACGCTCTTCTGCCCTTCCCACATCGGCTCCACGCCCATCTCCAACTACGGCGCGTACATCATGATCTTCGCCCAAGACCTGATCATCGAAAATTACGAGGATGAGATCAGCGCACGTATTGCCGACGGCATTCAGGACGCGCTTGAGTCCTTGGTACCCGTGCGGATGGCGTCGCGCGGCGGGCATGCGCCTGACGTGTGCTACAATCGCCGTTTCATCAAGCCCGACGGGACAGTGCACATGGTCTTCAATCGTCAGGAATCGCCACCCGATCCGGCGTGGATCGAGCAAGGCAAAGACGACGAGGTGAGCGTGCTTCGCTTTGACTCATTGGATGGCGAGGCCATCGGCGCCTTCATCAACTTTGGCTGCCACGCGCTCTGCTCCACCGACAAGTACGGCGGTATTTCTGCCGACTATCCGCGCTATGTGGCGGACGTCTTTGGCGAGGTCGCCGGGCTGCCGGTTGTCTTTGCGCAAGGCGGGCTGGGCGACGTGGTGCCTATCGAGCGCGATGGCTTAGCGGCACGTCGCATCGGGCGTTCCGTCGGCGCGCAAGCGCTTTACGTCTTTGAGCAGATCGAACCCGAGCACACGCCGGCCATGGAAACGCACGTGCACGAAGTGGAAATTCCGGCGCGCAGGATACCGGAAGAGCCGGAAGAGCTGCGATTCAACTTCACGCGGATGCATGATCGCTACCACCGCTTCCTCTTCGAGTGGTACGAGCAAAACCCCACCATCCGGTATCCGATGAAGGTCATTACGCTGGGCGACACCGCGCTTGTCCACATGCCCGGTGAGTTATTCCACGATACGGTGCTGGCTATCAAGGAAGCGTCGCCGTTCCGGCATACAGTCGTCATCAGCCGGCCGACACGCGAGGTGGCCTACGTGCCCACGCCGGAAGCCTTCGACCAGGGCGGCATGGAGCCCAACCTCGCGGCCATCGCGCCATCCAGCGAGCCCTTGATCCGGCAAGCCGCCATCAATCTGCTGGCCGAACTGCGTGAGCCGGTGGCGGTCTGAGGCTGTGTATGTCACCCTCTCCCCGAGGGAGAGGGCCGGGGTGAGGGCGAATCTGAGCGTCGCGGCGCTCGTGGGAGGAAGCAAGGATCACAGCAGTCCTTCATCACCATGAATGTTGACGATCACCTCACCGCGGGGCGCAGACTACCGGCGCGGAAAAAGGAGCCAATCGCCGCCACTGCCTCTGTGTAATCTGTAGAGGCTATGGTGTTTCCTGCGAAGTGTTTTTCGTGATCCGATTCCGGAGCGGGACTCCAAGGCGGGGGCGGAGATGATGCATTCCCGCGCAAGCGGGAATGACCGAGGGCAGCATGCCGCTCCCACAGCAATAACGAAATCAAGGAGCATGACTGCATGGGAAAACTTGCGCTTACCGGCGGCTCGCCTGCAATCGCTGAACCGCTCGGCAAGTCCTGGCCGGTCTTTGGTGAGGAAGAACACGCGCTGTTGGAAGGCGTGTTGGAGAGCGGCATCTGGTGGCGGGGCGGGCACGCAGACCAAGACGATTCCCAAGTCGGAAGGTTCGAGCGCGACTTTGCCGCCTTCCAGGACGCCACGTACGGCATAGCTGTGGCAAACGGCACCGTGGCGCTGGAGGCCGCGCTGCGGGCCGTGGGTGTGGAAGCGGGAGACGAGGTAATTGTCCCTGCCGTTACCTTTGTGGCGAGTGCTTCCGCTGTGCTGCAGGCCAATGCCATTCCCATCTTCGTAGACTGCGACCCGCGCAACTACACTATCGACCCCAAGGCTGTGGAGGCTGCCATTACGCCAAAGACCAGGGCGGTGATGCCCGTAGACTACGGCGGCATGCCCTGCGACATGGACGCGCTGCAAGCCATCGGGGCCAAATACAACATCGCCATCGTCTCTGACTGCGCGCACTCCCATGGCTCGCAGTGGAAGGGCGTCGGTACCGGCGCAATTGGCGATTGCGGGGGTTTCAGCTTTCAGATGGGGAAGACCCTCACCACCGGCGAAGGCGGTATGGTCTTAACGAGTAAGGAGGAGGTGGCGCAACATGCATCCTCCTTCCACAACATCGGACGCTATCCGGGCCGCCCCTTCTACGAGCACCACATTCCCAGCACGAACCTGCGCATGACCGAGTGGCAGGGCGCCATTGGAAACGCACAACTCGCCCGCCTGGCAGCGCAGACCGCCACCCGCGAGCGCAATGTCACTTTCCTGTCAGAGCAGCTTGCGCAGATTGACGGTTTCTCGCCGCTCTACCGCGATCCCCGCGTGACCCGCTGGGGTTTCTACTTCTGGCACTTCAAGTACCATAGCGCGCAGTTCGGCGGCATCGCACGCGACACGGTCATGAAAGCCCTGAACGCCGAGGGACTGCGCGTGCACACGGGCCACACCCAACCGGTCTACCGCAACCCGATCTTCCAGGAGATGAACTTCGGCCGCACCGGGCATCCCTTTACGTGTTCGTTCTACGGCAAGGAGATCGACTATCGTAAGGTCTACCTGCCGGAAACGGAACGCATCTACGCGGAAGAAGCGCTCTGCCTCCCGCATGCGACGTTCCTGGGACCCCTAAGCGACATGGACCGCCTCCTCGACGTCCTGCACAAGCTAGCAGACCATCAGGACGAACTCCGCGCCTGGGAACGTGAGCAGCAGACCGATGCGGCGTCTGCCTAGGTCACGTGCGGCAATTCTATTGTGTATGGGTAACGCGAGACCGACGCCTAAGAATGGTGCGGCGCATACCAAGGCGCCTTGTCAACCGGAGCAACGAAACAGGTCTGTCATTAGTGAGAACCCCTAGGTCTGTCACTCCGAACGGAGTGAGGAGTCTAGAATATTGGTTGACTGAGCCGCGTGATAGTGGGTTGAGAACCCTAGATTTCTCGCTGCGCTCGAAATGACAGTAGGCTCGCAGTGACAGAAGGCTCGAAAAGACGGTGGGATCGCGATGACGGTGGGATTGGAGTGACGGTGGGGCTTGTGGAACCCCTGGGCTTGTCACTCCGAACGGAGTGAGGAGTCTAGGATATTGGTTGACTGAGCCGCGAGATAGTGGGTCGAGAATCCTAGATTTCTCGCTGCGCTCGAAATGACAGTAGGCTCGCAATGACAGTGGGCTCGAAATGACAGTAGGCTCGAAAAGACGGTGGGATCGCGATGACAGTGGGATTGGAGTGACGGTCGGGCTTGTGGAACCCCTGAGCTTGTCACTCCGAACGGAGTGAGGAGTCTAGAATATTGGTAGACTGAGCCGCGTGACAGTGGGTTGAGAACCCTAGATTTCTCGCTGCGCTCGAAATGACAGTAGGCTCGCAATGACAGTGGGCTCGCAATGACAAGAGGACCGAAATGACCGTGGGGTTGGGGTGACGGTGGGGACTGTTATTTCGTTACTATGACGGAGTGAGGTATACTTGACCCCTTAATCTGCGGCTGTAGCCATTGCGTCTATAGCCATAGTCGTACCGCTTGCGCTACGATGCCAAGCGCTGCACGGCGACCAAAGCCGGAGAGGTCTTGTGCGCCGACGGTCTTCACGCCAAGGAGAAATTAACCTATGGCTTCACAGCCGCTAGCCATTGACATCGAGACGACGCATCAGCCGTGGGAGGGCTTCGTGCCCGAAATCCAGGATTACCTGAAAGGCCGGGCAAAGAACGATGAAGAGCTTGCGGCGTTTCCGGGCCAATTGGCGCTGTATCCCGGCGCCGCGAAAGTTGTCTCCATCGGCATGTGGCGGCCCGGCGAGCAGAGTGGCGGCGTGCTCGTCAACAACCCGACCGGCGGGCGGGAATGGCATGAAATCCACGACGGCGCGCGCGTCTTCCATGGCAGTGAGGAGGAGATACTTGAGCAGTTTTGGCAGCTCGTCCCACAGTTCGGCACGATTGTCACGTACAACGGGCGCGGCTTTGACTGCCCCATCCTCATGCTGCGCTCCGCCGTGAATGGTGTCCGCCCCAGCCGCAACCTCATGCCCTACCGCTTTAGTTTCCGCGATCACTGCGACTTGCAGGAAGTCATGAGCTTCCACCGCGCCATTCAGCCGTACAGCCTGCGTTTCTGGTGCCACCAGTTCGGCATAGGCGATCCCAAAGAGGGCCTGACCGGCAGCGCAGTCCCCAAGGCATTTGCCGACGGCAGGTATGACGACATCGCCACCTATTGTCTCAAAGACGCCCGCGCCACGGCGGAGCTCTACGAGCGCTTGCTGCCGATGATCGAGACCATGGAGCCAAAGAGCCGAGGCTAGGGGGTGACGCCCCCGCTCCTCCCGCCGGGCGCGACCGACAGTCTGGCTACTGGCGCTCTACGGTCGCCTCTGCGGCTGCCCTCACGTTTATCAGTTCCACAGCCCGGCGCCTCACCGTCTCCCAGCACGTGTGACGCATCGAGAATCTCAATGCCGACGAGTACCTCTCCAGGGCCGACATCGAGGGCGACTTCCTCATTCAGCCGCAGCGTGCGGCACTCCTGCCTGCCCGCGATGAGGCGGATGTAAAGCGCGTCTGCCTCAGGGTCATAGCTGATTTTCATTGTTTTAACCTGACTAGCTACGTATGTTTCATTTTACACAGACAATGTACTCTTCTTCTGCACGGCGGCAGACTTGGTGTCTCCTTGCCGGTATTCCACAATCTCCGCTTCGGCGATGCCCTGCTGTACGAGAGACTCCACGTCCAATACAGATTCGGCGTTGCGGATGCCATTGAGGTCCGTGTGTATGGAGGGATTGGCAGGCACGAACAGCGCACAGCAGTCCTGATCGGGCTGGATCGAGATGGCGTAGGAGCCGATGCGTTCGGCCTCATCGGCAATTTCCTGCTTATCCATGCCGACGAGCGGTCGCAGGATGATCTGTGTGGCGGCGTCATCGATGGCGGTAAGATTTTCGATGGTCTGCGAGGCGACTTGGCCCAGGCTGTCGCCGGTTACCAGCGCCTGCGCGCCGTGCCGTTTGCCTAGTTCTTCCGCAATGCGCACCATAAAACGCCGGTAAAGCACAACGCGGTAAGGCGCAGGGCACGCAACGACGATCTGGCGCTGGATCTCACCCAATGGAACAAGGTAGAGCACAGTATCCCCTTGGTACCCGCGAATCACTTGCGACAACTCGCGCGCTTTCTCTTGGGAAGCGTTGTTGAGGTACGGGAACGAATGAAAGTGCACGAGCACGGCACGGGAACCGCGTTTTAGCATGCGGCAGGCGGCCACGGGCGAATCGATGCCGCCGGAGAGCAGCACCGTGACCGGCGCGCTGCAGCCAACCGGCAGTCCGCCGGGGCCGCGTATTTTGTCAAAGAAGAACAGGGCAAACTGCGGCAGCACTTCGACGTAGATCGTCATGTCCGGCGCGCTGAGGTTTCCCCCCGCGCCACTCGCCGCCTGCACTGCCGCGCCTAAGTTGACCGCTATCTCCCGCGAGGAAAGCGGGAGGTCCTTGAATGCACGGCGCGCGCGTACGGCGAATGTCTTGAAGGAATTCGCTTCCGGTAACCGATTCAGCACGCTCCGAATGAGGGTATCGAGGACCGGTTGCACTGCATACCCGCGCGCGAAGTTCACGACCCCAAAAACCCGCGCGATGCGAGCGCGCAACGGCTCCCAGGGGGCGTCCGGCTCCAGCCACAGCAGAATGCGTCCGCTGGCACGCTCGATTTGCTTCACACCCAGGCCCGCGGTACCTTGGCGCAGGTTTTCTTCGAGCGTACTCAAAAAGAACGGCCGGTTGCGGCCCTTCAGGCCCACTTCGTGATAGTGCACAACCACACAGGGCCGCATGCGCGGCTGACCCGGCGGTGTGGTTGGCTCTCTGTTAGGTTCGTTATTTTCAGTGGTCTTCGTCATCAATCGCACACTCACTCAAATTCTGAAGGGGGTACTCTTGTGGGACTGCGATGCGGCCGTCTTTTTCAAAGCGGTCTGCGACCAGCACCGGCTTCACGATACCACAGCCGTTCCGCAGGCCAACGACCATCCGGGGCCCCGGCGGTTCTATCGCTTGAATGCCGCGTACAACCAGCAGACGGAGTAGCAAGTCCGCGTTCTAGAGTCAGCGCATCCCGAAGGCATGCTGTCCCACTTGCAAAATATACGAAGAATCGGGATTAGGTTGTCGGACACGGAAGCCTACGTCTACGGCGCAATCTACTCCGCGAAGCTTGGCCTCATCCTCTTCAATCTCTGTTTCGCGGCAACGAACATGGAATTCACCGTCGGCAGGATCTTTTCGATTATCAGCTATTCAAGGGAGTTCGTTGAATCCGCATTGGTGCTGCCGGCAACTCTGCAAAGTTGGTCGCGGCTATCGGAGATAATTCAACGCATGAACAGGGCAAATGATCCGGCTTAAGGTCTACACTCATGCCCTATGCAGGAGGCGCATTTGCGGCTGCCGTGAGGATTCGCCGGAGCGCTCTCTGTAACTCGTGCAAGAAACGCCGCGACACTGCGCATGTGTCCGCGTCCTCCGGCCTTGTGCTACTCTTACGGTAGGATAGTTGTCCTTCTAAGGCACACGAGGACGACGTAAAAGATGGATACCTTCTTTGCTGCATGGCGGTTGGCAGCGCAATACTTTGCAAGAGGCATTTCATTGGTGCGTCCTCACATCGCCACCTACGGACGCCTTACCGCATTGTATGTTTCGCCAGCGCTCCTCGTAGCCGCACTGACCGTGCTCATTCCTGAACCTAACGGCTGGCAGCAAGTGCTGCTCTACTTCCTGCGCTCGCTTACTGTCGTACTCGGCACGCTAGTAGTTATGGTGCTGGTGGCGTATCACGCGCAGGGACGCGCAATAGGTGTGGTACAAGCGAGCAGAATTGCGCTGCATTGGGTGTTTCGCTACCTTTGGACGAATGCTCATACCAGCCTCATGTTCTGGATTCCGTTCAGTGCGCTCGTCTGGCTGCATGCCAGACAGAAGGATATAATCCCGCTGGGGGATGGCGTCCAACCTTTTGCAGATGGATTCTGGTGGATTGCTGCAGGTGGCGTGGCGCTTGCCATTCACACGCGCACCATGCTGGCGCCCTTCTTTGCCGTGCACGGTGATCTGCCGGGCACGCTTGCAACCGTCGAGTCCTGGCGGCTGAGCGGGCGCTCGTTCTGGGTGTGCATGAGTACGCTTGTCCTTGCGAGCGCACCCATCGCGCTTCCCCTCGGCCTGGTAGGCGGTGGGCTGCTGCTCGCCCTCCCGCATGCTACGCGAGCCTTGCTCCTCGTTGCCCTGCCAGACCTCACGTGGGCGGCAATTCAGCTGATCCGTCCACTGCTTATTCCAGCCGTCTTCCTGCTCTACAAGGATTATTGGGGCTTACAATCCCCTGGCGGGGGGGAAGAGACACCGCTAGCCACTGCGCCGACACTTGCGCGCCCTATGCTGGCGATTACGAGACCACTGCCGCACCTGGGCCGTTGGGAGTAAGTCGATACCATGGGAATCTGCGCCGGCTACAAGGCTAGTTCCCAATGGGATCAGTGACATTGCCGAAGAGTGCATGCAAACGCGCGTAGTCGGCATCCGGCAGCGTGGGGTCCTCGAGCGCCCGCAGGTTGTTTTCAAAGTGCTCCAGATTGGCGGTGCCGCTCAGCACCGTGCTCACGGCGGGATGCATCGCCGTGAACTTGTATGCCGCGCTCGGTATGGAATCCACGTTGCCATGGATCAGCCAATCGAGAGGCGCAGAAGGAGGTACGGCGTCCGCGGCCACCAGACCGCGCTGCTTCAGGTCTGCAACCGTCTGTTCCAGGCGCGCCGGCACGGCGAGGACGCGCCGCACGGCAAACATGATGAAAACTCCCACATTGTGTTCCAGGCATTGCGGATATACGAGATTATCGGCGCTTTGATTGAGCATGTTGTAGCCGACCATGGCTGTGTCGAAGTGGTCGTCTGCCAGCGCCATCTGCAGCGTTTCGTGCGCGCCGTCTTCTCCGTATTGCTCAGTGATGCCAATCCAGCGGCACTTGCCCTGTTCTTGCAGCTTCAGCACCGTTGGCAGCAAGCGTTCCATCACCGCGCGGTATTGCTGCGGACGTACGCCGTGGAACTGAAGTACCTCGACGGAATCCGTTTGCAAGCGACTGAGGCTGCGCTCTACCGAAGCCACCACGTCATCCGGCGTGGCGACCGCGCCATCTTGCTCCGGCGTGAACTTCGTCGCCAGGTAGTAGCGATCGCGCGGCACGCCTTTGAGCGCCCGTCCCAGGATGGCCTCGCTGTCTCGGTACCCGGCGGCAGAGTCGAAGATGTTCACCCCTACGTCGAGCGCCCGCCGCACGAGGCGATGGATGTCGGCCTCCGGCACACCGGAACTCTGCCCAAAGTTGCTGGGTCCTCCGGTTCCAATGCCGAGCAGTGAAACCTCTAAGCCAGTGCGACCTAACGTTCGATAGCGCATCCGAAATCCCTTCTCTCGACAGCATGGGTTCTCAACGCATATTATACGAGAGGGGCACGATACCGTGCTCTATGAGGGCATCGATCGGAATCATCCCTGTATGTACCGCTCGGAGGATCCGGTGTCCCCGCTGAATGTGTGCTCCTAGTCTGGTTGAATCCGATTAGATTCATAGATACAGGGCGTTCTCGAACGCCAAACATGTGACCCGTTGATTTGCGGTAAGCGAGTTTACCCTAGTTCCCGCCCCATTAGGTCCGGTGCCGTGTGATTGCAGAATTCCGCACGTTGCGGTCCTACTGGACTCAAATAAATTGCGGGAAGCCATTGCGTGCAGAGGAGAAGACCGAGCATGCCTATTGAGAGAGAATTGCCCATGACATCACGAAACCAAGGAGCGCCACGGTGGCTGAGATGCGCTCCTGCGAGGAGAATTGTTTAGTGCAACGCCGCACGGTGCTCGCAAGCATTCTTGCGGGGTTTCTGACACCTTTGCTCACTGGCTGTGGTGACGATAAGTCCGGCGGGACATTGCGCATCCAAATGCCACTGCCGAACGAGCTTGACCCGGCGACGCTGCAATCCGATCTCGACGCCCAGTTAGCGGCCCACGTGTACAGCGGACTGGTTGCGCTGAATGCTGAAGGGGATCCAATCCCTGACCTCGCGCAGCGTTGGTCGATGTCAGCAGATGGCCGCACGTATCAATTTCCTCTGCGTCCGGGTCTCCGCTTTCACGATGGAGAGCAACTCGTTGCCGCTCACATCAAGGATACGTGGGAGCACCTCCTTGATCCTCGCTTCGAGTCGCCGCGGGCGCGACTATTCCTCGGCAATATTGTGGGTTTTGCTCAGTACCGCAATGAAGTCGCCCAGGACATAAGCGGTGTACGCGTCGTCAATGCGCGCACGCTCGAAATTGACCTCATCGAGCCCGATCTTACATTCCCCACAAAACTCACGCACCCGACCACGTATGTCCAGGCGCCCTCTGGGATAGGGAACGGTGCATCGCCACAGGGCAGCGGCCCGTTTGCTGTTGTAGATTGGATTCCCGGCGAATTATTGACCTTGGCACGGAGTGAAGGCTTCTATGGTTTTGAGCCGCTGCTGGATCGGATTGAGATCACCGGTAGGGTTGGTGCGCAATCCCTGAGCGGCTATGCTGACGATTCCCTGGACATTCTGTACGTTGACGCGAACGACATTGCGGCAGTGCTTGATAGGAATAATCCTTTACATAAAGACTTGGTTATCCACGATGCTCTCGAGATGACGTTTCTCGCCATGAACAACCGCATTCCGCCCTTCGATGACGAGGGCGTGCGTCAGGCATTTGCCTTTGCCATTGACCGCGCGGCCATCGTTGAGCAAGTATTCTCCAATACCGTGGGCAAGGCAACTTCGCTCCTCCCACCTTCGCTGGCGCACAACGGCGACGCTGAAACCGTGGATTTTGACATTTTCAAGGCGAGGCAGGCGCTGGCGGAGTCCCGGTATCGCGATGCCAGCAACCTGCCGGAGGTCACGTTTACCGTACCGGGCACGCGCGGCCCGACGCCGCCTACCATGACGGCGCTGATCAATATGTTTCAGGAGCATCTCGGCATACGAGTCCGCATCCAGCGCGAGCCCTGGGCCACATTCGCCGGCAACCTTGAAACCCGTGAGAATCCCTATCAGCTCTTCCTATTCACGCGGCAAGCCGACTATCCTGATCCGCAAGCTCTCCTCGATCCGCTCTTTCGCTCGACAAGTCTGACGAATTACAGTGGCTACCGCAGCTCGGAAGTTGACGCACTCCTGCTCCAAGCACGGGGAGAGCAAGACAAAGGCCGGAGAAGAACGACGATCGGAGAGATCGAACAGCGCATTGCGTTGGATGCGCCCGTGACACCGCTGTGGCACGGCAAGCAATGTGTACTCATCAAGCCTTGGGTGCGTGACGTGCAACTCTCCGCTACGGCGCGACCATGGCTGAATCGAGTCTACCTGGATTCCTAGCCGCGGAGACTCGTTGCATCTGTGAAGAGAAGACTCGGCAATTGGTATCTGCGGTCTTGACTCCGCCGGCTGTTCAATCACAGAGTTGCACACGGAAAATCTGAAGATTATGCATTCAAACTCTTGCGCACCAAAAACTGTTGTGGTACGGTGAATTTACCGTAGTAATGCGCCAAATCCTTAAATGGAGCGGGGGACCCGGCAATTGGGGTGAACCGCAGTCGTGCGGAGGGTGACTCTTTCCACCCTAACCCGACAGCTAACCTCGTAGGCGATAGGAAGAGCTTTAGGCTGGCAAAGCCGAGGAAGCTCTTTTGTCGTTAAGTGGACGCACACATACTGCACCCTTCTCTTCTCGGAACGGTAACGTCGCTCCAGGTGTACTGCCACTCACCCACGCCCAGTGCCAACTACGGATTCCGAGGGATTCATGTCCAGATGGTTCACTAAACTTGCTTGCCTCCTGAATGCTCCTCCTGTTCGCACCACCCCACACCGGCCCTTTCCCCCAAGGGCCGGTGTCGGTTTAATGCCCGGGGCAGCCATCGACGCAAGGTGAGTCTTGCAGCAGGCGCGGGCTTGCAAGAGGCGCATGTACCGCGAGTATCTCAGTCTTGATTCGTGTAAGACGACTGATGCGGCCAAGCGGCCCACGGCAGACTTCTGTAGTCTTTGACGTTCTCACGAGCGTCATGAGGCTCGCCGGCATGCGACCGGAGTCTGTCGTGGCCGGCCTGATATGCCAGGACCTGCAAGCACTAGCGCCTCGCGGTGCCAAGATGAGTGTCGGTTTGGCGGCATGTTGGGGGACGGGGCGCTTCACCTGTGTCACGAGGCCCAGTTCGGCTTATACTGTATTTAAGACCTCCTGCCGCGCCGCGAGTTGGTCGCACCCTGGGTTCCGGGCGCAAAGAAGGCCTGACGGTCGTTAAAGCGCACGATAGTCATTGCAAACCGGCAACGTGCGCAAACCGTCGCCATTACGGCGAGACGTTTAGTTGAACGCCAGCCGGTGTTGTCGGATGAGATGGGTCTACTGCCAACGAGCCTGGCAGCGAAGACTCAACGAGTCGCATCAAGTAGTCTCGGCGCCTACCAAGATAAGGAAGCGAAGCAACGCCCGCATATGTCAATGAAGACACCGCAGCAACCTTCCCTGACCGTCTCCCTCGTGCTGCCTGCACTGAATGAGGCAGACAATATTGCGGCTACGGTTGACGACTGTGTGCAGACCCTACAGCGGGTAGCCCAAGACTATGAGGTCATCGTCGTTGACAACGACAGTACCGACAATACCGCGGAGATCGTACGACAGATTCAATCTGCGAATGCCCGCGTCCGGCTGATCCACCAACCTATTCGCGGCTATGGTTCCGCGATTTGGGCGGGCCTCAAGGCTGCACAATGGGAGATTGTCGGCTGGCGCGACGCCGACACACAATATCGCACGGCCGATATTGTGCCCATGCTCAAGGCCCTGGATACCTACGACGTGGTGGTCGGCCACCGCGTGCAGCGCCAAGACCCTTCTCACCGCCTGTTGTTCGCACTGCTTTGGAATGTACTCAATCGAATCCTCTTTGGCTTTGTGGTGCATGATGTGGACTGCGGTTCCAAGATCTTTCGGCGTGAGGTGGTGGAGACGCTTGACATCAAGGCGGCAGGCGCGGTCTTCAACACCGAGTTTCTTGTCCAAGCCAAGCGCGCCGGTTTCGGTGTCGGCGAAGTTTCGATCAGCCACTTGCCGCGCCACGCCGGCGAGAATACCGGCGGCAGCCTCCGCGTTATCCTGCGCGCCATGCGAGAGGTGCTGCGGTTGCGATGGCGCCTCTTAAGGGAACCGCGACCAACACGGAACTAACACGCGGGCACTTTCCCGAGAAGGGGAAACTTCATCAGTGTCTCTACCACTTTCCCCGATGGATGAATGTACGTGCGATGTTGACAATCCTCTGGGAAGATGTGGAAGAACGTCCGGACATAGCGGCGCTGCTCAAGCGTCTGCTCACCGCGGCTCGCGTTGCTACGTGCACCGCTGCGTCGGTCGAAGTCACGGTATTGCTAACGAGCGACGCGCGCCTTCAGGAACTCAACCGTACCTACCGCGGCAAGGATGCGCCTACAGACGTGCTCTCATTTGCCCACCGCGATACGCGGTCCCCGGACGCAGGTTGCAAACCTGCGCTACCGCCGGAGAATTGCGAATACTTGGGTGACATCGCGATTTCATTGGCGCGGGTGAAGACCCAGGCGGCAGAATACGGCCACAGCGAGGAGCGTGAACTCGCCTACCTGTTCGTCCACGGCTTCCTGCATCTGCTCGGGCACACGCATGACCAAGATGCCGCCTATACGAAGATGCGCGCGCGGGAAGAGGCCATTCTCAACTCAGCCGGCCTGCCGCGTTCTACCAGCCCAGCGTAAACGTGAGCTTTGATCTCACGCGCCGGTGGTGGGCAAGAGCAAACTACTCGACCGCTTGCTCTTGGTGGTGCCGATAGTCAGACTCAATACCGAGCCATATGGCCGCAGTGAGGCCGAGCGCCTTTTCAAATTGAAGTGCAGTTTCGGGACCAATAGGGGCTGCACCGGCGACTATCGCGCTGATAAGCTTGGGCGAGCAGCCGCACCGCCGGGCAAGTTCAGACTGCGAAATGCCCCGTGTCTCAAGGTATTCTTCCAGTACCCAGCCCGGCGAAACCACATAGTCTGGACTGTATTGATTGGCTGGCGTGTTCATCTTCCTTACCCTTGTTCAGTAATAGTAAACTGCGAGTAAATCACTTTAGCCGCATCGCCAAAGCTACGGCGGATACCAGTCAGGATTGTATCGGCGGGCGTAGAAGCGCGTGGCTTCGGACAAGTCCAGGTCGGCGATGAGCAGGTCTTCCTTGCCGTAGGGAACGGATGCCATGAGGTTGCCCTTGGGGTCGATGAGGCTTGTGGCTGAGTTCTGATAGCGCATCGCCTGGTTGACACTGGCAAAGTAGATGCCGTTCTCTCCGGCACGGCACTGCATGGCCTTTTCGTAGAAGGACTCCCCCCATGTCGTAAGCACATTGCCCTGCCTGTCGCTGCCGGTAACCTGGGGTTGAAACACAATGCGCGCACCGCGCACGGCGGGCCAGCGTACGGTTTCCGGGTACCGCCAGCCCTCATGGCAGATCGTGATGCCGAAGACCGCTCCTGCGGTACGAAAGACCCGCCGCTTCCCGTCCGGCACGTAGTTTCTCGATTCTCCGCCCGGCGTAATCTGGTTCTTCGTTTGGTAGCCCAGCAGCCGCCCGGCTGCGGATATCACCACGGCGCGGTTTTCCAGCCCCAGTTCGCTCACCCATTCCAATCCGACAATAGCGGCAACACGGTGGGTCCTACAGGACTGGCGCAGGCGCTTGAGCGCTGCCTCCATCACGGCTTGGTCTACCGGCGGCAGATCGAAGCTCGCCCCGCGCAGTCCGGGCAGATAAGCTTCCGGGAAGCACACGATGGCAACCTGTTCAGTGGCGCACCTGGCGAGGACGACGTCGATTTTCTCGGCGCCGTGCAGCACGGAGTCCGGTTGTCTCAATGGCGCCAGACCGATGCGGATCGTATTCATATGAGTGCACTATCGTTCAGATAGGTAGCAGTTATAGGACTAAGTATGCGGCTTGTGAGACGTAGCGCGCAGCCGATGGGGCGCAGCCCAGTATCGAACCGTATTCGCGGAATCTCGGGACCATGCTTTACACCTATACACAGTTCATTGGCTTCAGCACTCTAGATTCCGCGCTAAAAGCGACAATCCGCTGCGCTCCGTTCGGAATTGTATGTGTTGAGTAATTCGTTGACAGAATCCGCTATCCACTATGAGGAGTTGACGGTGCATGTCATTCCGAGCGGAGCGAGGAATCTAGGGTCCCTTCTCAACGCACTTTAACGGCTTCAGCACACTAGATTCCTCTCTTCGCTGCGCTTCGTTCGGAATGACATGTGTACTAGTCATGTCTAACACTGCGAAGGGTTGCTTTTGTTCTCAAATCTGTCAACGAATTAGTCAACACTTACAGGAATGACAGGTACTTCAGCACAACGGAGCAGGTAAGCCAGAAGCTACCGTTTCCGGTCTTTCATTTCTTTGCAGTTGGGGGGCACTGCAATGTGCAAGATGACAATGGCTGCGCACGGGCCCTGATTCGCACGGGCCTATGCGGCACACGCAAGGAAAACGCACCTTGCCAATTCCACCCGCACGATCCACCCAATCGCAACCAGAATGCCCGTTAGAACGGCGCGCCGTTCGTCTGTTGGGACTCCTGCTTATCTTCAAACGCGAAATACTGGTTAAGGAACTTTAGAGTCACCGTTCCCGTAGGCCCGTTACGGTGTTTGGCCAGGATGATGTCCGCCTCGCCCTTGCGTGGCGAGTCTTCGTCATACATCTCGTCGCGGTAAACGAACATCACTAGGTCTGCATCTTGCTCTAATGCCCCTGATTCGCGCAGGTCGGAGAGCATGGGGCGGTGATTCTCCCGCTGCTCCACGGCACGGGAAAGTTGTGAAATTGCGATCACGGGAATATCTAGTTCGCGCGCGAGCGCCTTAAGCGAGCGCGAAATCTCGGAGATTTCCTGTACGCGGTTTTCGCCGCCGCGGCGGCCTTGGATGAGTTGCAGGTAATCCACGATGAGCAGGCCGATGTTTGCTCTCGCTTGAAGTCGCCGCGCTTTCGTGCGCAGGTCCATGGAGTTGAGAAAGCCGCTGTCGTCAACGTAAATCGGCGCCTCGGTCAAAGCTCCAACCGTGCCGGTCAGGTTCTCCCATTCTCTGTCGGTCAGCTCGCCCAAACGGAGACGGTGAGAGTCGACACGGCCAAGCATGCAGAGGAATCGCTGAGCGAGCTGTTCGGCCGACATCTCCAGGCTAAAGATGCCCACAGGTACACGTGGTTCTATGATAGCGAGTTTGCTGGCGATGTTTAGCGCCAAGGTTGTCTTGCCGGTAGATGGTCGCCCGGCAATTATGACCAAGTCAGAGCGCTGAAGGCCAGCAGTGATCCGGTCTAGCTCGAGGAAGCCCGACCGGATGCCGGGCGCCGGTTGCTCGCCTTGACGCGCACCTACCAGCTTTTTCCAATACTCATCCACTATGGGGCGAATGTGCACGAAGTCTTGGTCTGCGGCGTGACGGGCGAGACTGAAGAGCACCTGCTCAACCTTGTCCATGGCATCTTCGACGTCAAGCTGCATGTCGTACCCAATCGCCGCGACCTCGGCGGCGGCGCTGATGATACGCCGCATCACCGCGTGCCGCTCGACGATGTGCCCGTAATGTTCCGCGTGCACCGACGTCGGGGTGACGTTGGCAAGGGATGCCACGTAAGTCTCGTTGCCGACTTCCTCGATGAGAGAATTGCGGTTCAACTCATCGCAGATAGTCACAAAATCCGTCGGCTCCCGGCGCTCGTACAGGGTAAGTCCTGCCCGGTAGATGTGTTGGTGCGCTTCCCGGTAGAAGTCTTCAGGCTGCAAGAACTGTGCCACACGCTCTATGGCCTCGGGATCGATGAGCATGCTGCCCAATACCGCTTGTTCGGCCTCGATGTTTTGCGGCGGCAGGCGTCCGGTACTGGAGTTGGCGATGAAGTCGGACGCCACTTACACTTCCTCTTTTTGCACTTCCACTGAGATCGCCGCTTCTATGGCGTGTCCGAGCTTGATCGAAACCGTAAAGGTACCGAGGTCACGAATTGGCTGCTCCAATTCAAGCGCATGCCGATCGATCTCGATTTCCGTCTGTTCCTTGATTGCCTCGGCAATCTGCTGACTGGTGACCGAGCCGTACAGGCGATCTTGTTCACCGGCGCGCGCGGTGACGACGATGGTCGAGCCGCTGAGCTTGGCTGCAGTCTCCGCGGCCTCCTGCCGTTCCGTCGCCGCGCGCCGCACCGTGGCGGCCTGTTGATCCTCCCACAAGCGCTCGGAGCCCTTGGTTGCCTTTTGGGCAAAGCCGCGCGGGATGAGGAAATTGCGCGCGTGACCGTCGGCAACATCCTTCACTTCGCCAGCCTGACCAAGGTCCGGCACGTTCTTTAGCAAGACGACACGCATAGATTGAACTCCTTAAACTCTCTGAGGTTGTAGGGCTATACTACTGACTCGTGCGGCATGTCTCAAGTGACTTGCGCGCTCGCAGAGGCAAGTTGACAAGGTGCATAGTGACGCGCAAGCTAGGGAGAGAACTCACTCACTATCCTAACACCATTTCACGTACCCTCATGGCTGCAGCCCAACAGAATTCAGAACTCACGGTCGCGGCGTATATTGCCAGATTTCTCCGTCAGCAGGGCATTCAACGCTTCTGGGGCGTCACCGGCGGTGAGAACGTCGATCTCATCAACGCCTGCTACGCTGAACACGTAGAATTCCAGCTCGTCCACCACGAAAATACCGCCGCTTTCTTGGCGCAAAACACCGCCTTTGTGACCGGCGTTCCATCGGTCTTACTCACCACCCTGGGACCCGGCGCTACGAATATGATCAATGCCGTTGCCGACGCGTATCTGGCACGGCTTCCGGTCATCGTGATCACCGCTGACTTTGAAGACCCTACCGTGGAGTTTGCTACGCATCAGAATGCGCCGTTGCTGGAGCTTCTGCGGCCCATCACCAAATGGAACGTGCGCCTGACCCCCGCCAACGTGGCGGATGCGCTGGCCTATGCGTGGGCCGTGGCGGCGCAAGGGCGTCCCGGTCCGGTGCATCTCGCGCTACCGGCTGCCGTGGCGCGCCAGCCCCTGGCCGCAATGCCTCTACACGCCTCGGCACGCCCTCTCGGTGTCTTGGACGCCGCGCCGTTGCCGCATACCGCGCTCGCGCGTCTCACGACCTGCGACGCGCCGGTGGTAGTCCTGGGACTGGAAACCAACCATCGTCTCAGTCAAGAATCTATTGTCGCGCTGGCAGAGCAATGGGGCGCGCCGGTGATCAATATGCCCATGAGCAAGGGTGTCTTTCCTGAGGACCACCCGTTGTTTGCCGGGATTCACAGCGTATACGGCTATGCCATCGTTGATGAATTCCTCGATCAGGCCGATTGCATCCTGGCGGTCGGTTTGGACGGTTCCGATTTTATCCATCCCTGGCAGACAGAGGCGACCACGATTGCCATCCACCCACATACTGAGGTCGATTCAGCTTTTGCGGCAGACTACGTGCTCGTTGGCGATTTAGACTCCACCGTGCGCATGCTCACGCCCGAACTCTCCCATCAGGGAGACTGGGGGGCGCGCGCGGCGGCAGCCTGCCGCGAGAAGATCCGGCAGCGCTTGGCGCCAAAACGCACGGGCGGCGAAACGGGCGTGCCCCCACAAGTCCTGCTCTCGACGCTCCGCGCATTGACGCCGCCGGAAACGGTCTTTGCCTGCGACGTCGGATCGCACAAACTGCTCGCGTGCCAAATGTGGCAGAGCACGCAGCCCCAGACATTCCTCGTCTCCAACGGCCTTTCGACCATGGGCTTTGGTGTGCCGGCGGCTTTGGCCGCCAGGCTCTGCGACCCTGAGCGTCCGGTGGTCTGCGTCACCGGCGACGGTGGTTTGCTCATGTATGCCGGTGAACTGGAGACCGTGAAGCGCCTGGCGCCTGAGAGCAGCTCGCCGTTCGTCATTGTCGTCTTCGTCGACTCCACGTTGGCCTTGATTCGCATGAAGTCGGAAGAGCGGGGATACGCAGGCATCGAGAATGACTTTGGATTCACTGACTACATGCAGCTTGCCGCCGCGTTCGGCTTGACTGCATTCCACATTCAGCGAGAAGACGAGTGCGCCGCCGAACTCCAGGAAGCTCTGGCGCAAGACCAGCCTGCGCTCGTAGCAGTGGAGGTAAATGTAGACGAGTATCGACACATGGGCGGCTAACCCGCACATTCAATGAAAGGAGCGTCGCATGGCTACCGTACACCGACACGAACCGAACATCTATTACTATACGTTTGCCCCGCACGAACCGGCGCTGCGTATAAACTCTGGCGACCGCGTTATCGCCAAGACGGTGGATGCCGGTCATTGGGACAGCAATGGCGAGCAGTTGCCGGAGGAGCTGCGCTATTCCCGCGCCGACACTGAGTTCCGCCAGGCCAACCCGCAGGTCGGCCCCTACTACGTGGAAGAGGCCGCAGTGGGCGACGTCTTGCGTGTCCGCATCCTGCGGGTAGACCTGAACCGCGACTGGGCCTTTTCGCGTTTCAATCCCGGGTTTGGGAACCTGGGGGTGGAGGACTATCCCGGCGGGCCGACCGGTCTCAACGAGCCGCTGCCGCAGAAGTACTACCACTGGGATATCGACCTCGAAAGCCAGATGGCGACGCTGGACTTGCCGGAGAGCAAACTCGGCAGCATCACCATCCCGTGCCAGCCATTCCTGGGCTGCATCGGCGTGGCTCCGCGCTTCGGGGAGCACATCAGCACGCTCTCATCCGCCCACCACGGCGGCAACATGGATTGCGTGGAGACCGGGCCTGGCACGACCGTCTATCTGCCGGTATTCGTGAAGGGCGCATACCTGCAATTTGCCGACGTGCACGCCGCCCAAGGCGACGGCGAACTCTGCGGCGTGGCGCTGGAGACAACGGCGGAAGTGGAGGTGGAGGTCGAGGTCATCAAGAGCGGTGGCCCGATACACTGGCCGCGCTTTGAGAACGACGAGTGGATCATGGTCGCGGCCAACGCGCGTCCGCTTATGGACGCCTATAAGATTGCCCACGTGGAACTGATCCGCTGGCTTGCCAGCGACTACGGGTTCGATCTGTGGGACGCTTTTCAAGTAGTTTCCCAGGTGGGCCGCACCCGCGTCGGCAACGTCGTCGACCCGAATTTCACCGTGGTTGCGAAGTTCCCGAAGCAGTATTTGCCGTAGCAGTTTAACAGTTTTGCAATGACGGACATTTGCGCGCGTGACGTTGTCCGGTGGCGCGTGCAAACGGCGCAGGTTGCGAACCGACGCTACCATTGCCTCTACCTACCACTAGAAAACGTGTTGAACACGCAGTATCCTTTCGTCTAGGCAGCGTATCGTGCCGCCTGATGGTATTCTTAAGTTAAGGGAGTGGGGTATGGTGCTTTGGTGACGAAGGGTAAGAATGGGGCTCACAGGATGACCGATGAGGATCGGGTACGCTTGCATCACATGCTCGATGCATCGAGAAAGGCGGTAGCCTTGGTCTCCGGTATCTCTCTGGAGCAATACACTGCTGCGGAGAGTTTTGGATTGCGCGCCGCCACAGAACGGTTCATCGAGATTACTGGAGAGGCGGCGCACCATGTCTCAGACGGCCTCAAAGCGCAGCTCCCAGAGATTCCCTGGCGGCAAATTGCCGATATGCGCAACCACCTTATCCATGGATACATGACTACCAGTGACCGGACCGTGTGGAACACTGCCGTCAAACATGTGCCTCGTCTTGTCGCACAACTTGAGCAACTATTGGGCGCACCATGATCCCAACTCGAGAATTCGTGCTTGCCGAACTCTTCAAAGTCCGCACGACGCTGCTCTCTTTCCGCGTGCGGCGCATCGGGGTATTTGGCTCCGTATCGCGCAACACGGCTCGCGACGACAGCGATATTGACATCATTGTGGATTTTGCGAGTTCCGACGAAAATGCCGCGAACCTCTTCGGACTCCAATACTTTCTGAGGGACCATTTCCAACGCAAGGTAGATGTCATAACCGAGAGTGGCCTAAAGTCTTTCTCCCGCGACTTGGTGATGCGGGACGCGGTTTTTCTCGAAGGTTTGCACGAGATGGAGCCGGAGGCAGAGAAGGCACTCTCGCAGGCGTAGTGCAGTACCGGAGGTCTCCAGTGCGAGTGGCGGTAAACCAACTTCGTTTGTCCTTCCCATGCAAAGCATAGACCATGTCCTTTGACCTACTCATTCGCAACGGCCGTGTCATCGACGGGCTGGGCAACCCGTGGTTCCGTGCCGATGTGGGAATTAGCCAAGGCCGCATTACCGCCGTCGGACGCTTGGATTCTTCTACCGCAGAGTCCGAGATCGATGCCCACGACAAAATCGTCTGCCCCGGCTTCATCGATGTCCACAATCACTCCGATCTGATCCTCCTGCGCGAACCGGACCACACCCCCAAAGTCGCGCAGGGCATCACCACCGAGATTCTCGGCTCCGACGGTATCGGCTACGCGCCCATGTCGCGCAAGCACTTGCGCGAGACCACACAGCTTTACCATGCCATCAATGGCGATTTGCCCCAGGACGTAGAGCCTTGGCGGACCATTCCCGAGTACTTGGACCGCTTCGACGGCAAAGTTGCCGTCAACGTGGCCTTTCAAGTGCCGCATAATGCGCTGCGGTTGGCCGTGCTTGGCTGGGAGAATTCCCCCGCTCACGAGGATGACCTCAATCAGATGGCGCGTCTGGCGGCGGAAGCCATGGAGCAGGGCTGCGTGGGCTTTGCCACCGGCCTCTCGTACCACCCGCACGTGTTCTGCGGGCTGGAAGAACTCGTCGCCATCAGCCAGGCCGTTGCCGCCTACGGCGGCGTGTACAACACGCACATGCGCTACCACCTCGGCGACCAGTTCCTTGATCCGGTGCATGAAACACTCGACGTTGCCCGCCAGGCCGACATTCAGGTGCACATCGCCCACTACCTCATCTCCGGCGTCCATACCTGGGGATTGAGCAGCCAGCGGCTGGCGCTGGTGGATGCGGCCCGCGCCGAAGGTCTGGACGTTACCTACGATGCGTATTGCTATCCCGCCGGCTCGACAACCGGCATGTTCGTGCTGCCGCTGTGGATGGGCGCGGATGGACCGAATGCCATGTTGAAGCGTGTCCGCTCGCCCAACGTCATGGCGCAAATCCTCGACGAAATCGAGGGCCGTGAGCGCGACTTCTACGCCCGCATGCAGATTACGCACATCGGGCTGGAGCGCTACCGGGAATGGGAAGGCCGCCGCCTGGCGGACGTGGCCGACGAGGTCGGCGAAGCGCCCGACGCGCTCCTGCTGCGGCTCCTCGATGAGACCGCGCTGGAGATCGGCTTTACGTTCCACTTTGGCAACGAGGCCGACGTGCAGGCGATTATCCAGCATCCCGCCCACATGGGCTCCACCGACGCCATCATGATGGGCAGTTCTCCCCATCCCCGCGCCTACGGCACCTACCCTCGCTTCCTGGGCCACTACGCCCGCGAACTCGGCCTCTTCACGCTGGAAGACGCCATCCGGCGTTTCACCGGCTTCCCGGCGCAGCGCTTTGGGCTGAGCGACCGCGGCATCATCCGCAACGGCATGGCCGCCGACATCGTAGTCTTCGATCCTGCGACCGTCATAGACCGGTCCACGTTCGACGACCCACGGCAATATCCCGACGGCATCGAACACGTGCTCGTCAACGGTACACCCGTCATCGCAGACCGCGCCCCCACCGGCGCGCGTCCGGGCCGGGCGCTCCGGCGAGGGTAATTCTATTTCCGACTGACGTCCTATGAGCGCTGCCTCGCCTCGCTGACGATATCCCTCGCAATCTGCGCCGCGAGCTTCTCGCCGCATTCCCATTCCCCTCCCTCGTGTGCACTCCGCGGTGCTGACGCATACCGGCGACACCCGCGTGGCACACGTGCGGTAAACGCTAACCACGCGGTCCCACACAAGCCCGTGCATGAAGTTCCGATTTGAGCGCAATGAAACAATAATCTCAGTTAATTGCCTATTTTTCTCAATAATAGTGATAGTTACTGCAATATAAATTGCATTCTTCAAAAAGGTGCGCTATACTCTCCCGAAGGTATAGAATTCTAAACATGCGGTTAGGAGGGTAGCAAAACCGCTACAGTCTGGATCGGACGTAAGTCCAGTCAAGTGCGTTCTCGCATCTACGCAAACACGAGTGGAGGGAAACCCAAATGGACTCTAACCCCGTCGTTCAGACGGAGGGTCTCACGAAGAGGTACGGCAGCATCCTTGCCGTGGACGATCTTTCGCTGACGGTACCGCGCGGCCATGTCTTTGGATTGCTGGGCCCCAATGGCTCCGGCAAGACCACCACCATGGGCATGCTGCTGGGTCTCACGCGGCCGACCGCCGGCAGCTTCAGCCTGTTTGGCGAGCAGGGCAATAACCTGGACGCCCTGCGCCGCGTCGGCGCTATCGTCGAGACCCCGACGTTCTATCCGTACCTCACGGGCCGCCAGAATCTCGCCTATTTCCAGGGCATCTTGGGGCGAGGGACGGCGTCGGAACTCGATGATCTGCTCGAGCAAGTTAGACTGGCGGACCGCGCCGATGACCGCTTCCACACGTACTCATTGGGCATGAAGCAGCGACTGGGTCTGGCCTACGCGCTCTTAGGCGATCCGGAGCTACTCTTCCTGGATGAGCCCACCAACGGCATGGACCCCGCCGGCATGGCCGAGATGCGCGGACTAATCCGCAGCCTGGGGACTAAGGACCGCACGGTCTTTCTTTCGAGTCACCTGCTCAACGAGGTTGAACAGGTGTGCGATAGCGTGGTGATTCTCTCCAAGGGCAAGCTGATCGCGCAGGGGTCGGTTGACGAACTGCTCAAAGGGCGCGGACAGGTCCGCCTCCGCACCACCGACAATGCCCAGGCGGTCGCTGTCCTGGCGGCATTGGAGTGGGTAGATGACGTGAAAACCGAGAACGGCACTGTAGTGGTCACGGCGCCGTCGGAGCGCGCGGCGGAATTGAGTGCCGCGCTGAGCCGGGCAGAGATATATGTAACTGAATTGTCGTCCGGCAAGGAGTCGCTGGAAAGCTACTTCCTGGAAATCACTGCCGCCGAGGAAGGAGAAGAAGCCAGATGATTGCCCACGTCTTGCGACTCAGTGTTTGGGAATGGCACAAGCTCCGCCGCCGCCTGTTGCCGTGGATACTGTTGGCAATTGTCGTGATCCTGATGCAGGTTGCGGTTTGGGGCGCCTACGTTGTGCACCGCACCGAACCCTTCTCGCCGCGGCATGGCATCGGCATAGGCGAGACTGCAAGCGAGACTGCAAGCGAGACCGCAAGCGAGAACAAGGAAACGATCTTCGAAGCGGAATGGACGTGCAAGGACGTGCGGGGCGACCGCATCCCACCGGGAGTCGAAGAGCTCGCTGACGAGCATCGCGAGAGTGCGCTGGCGAGTGTGGAGGAATTCCGCGAATCATGCGCAGGCTATGAGGAGTTCCGCACGTTCACCAGCAACGCCGTCTTGCTGCCGAATAGCATCCTCTTGGGCTTCACGCTGTTGCAGGGAACTCTGTTTATCCTCGTCAGCATCTTAGGTGCGGCGGCGCTGGGTGCCGAATACGGCTGGGGCACGCTGCGCACGGTGCTTACGAAAGGCACCGGCCGCTGGCAGTTCCTGACGGCAAAGCTCGTCGCGCTCATGCTGGCCACACTGGCTGGCTTGATTGTGGCCGCCGCCACCGTGGCGCTGAGCAGCGTCTTAATCGGGTTTTTCGGTCTGGAAGGCGATTCGCTGCAGGGCTCGGCAGAATGGCTAGACGTGCCCATCAAGATGGGGACTCTGCTCTTCAGCTTCCTCCCCTACGTCATGCTGGCGCTGCTCGCTACGGCGGTGACTTCCTCGACGGCGCTCGGCATCGTCGCATTTGTGGTCTACTACCTGATTGAAACGACGCTGATTCCAGTTTTCAGCAACTTTGAATGGTTCCAGCGAATCTCCGAGTACTTGCTCAGCACTAACGCTACGACCGTGCTCCAAGCGAGTTACGGCGAGGTAAGTATAAATATCGGAGATAACGGCGACGCGGCGCAGCCGGAACTCCTCCACGCCTTTCTCGTCCTGGCAGGGTATACGCTCGTCTTCGGCGTACTGACGTTCTGGCTCTTCCAGCGGCGGGACATCACCGGCGCCAAAGGCGGCTGACCGGCGACAGTGATAAAGCGCTCCGGCGCGCTCAAGAGTTGCCGATGGGTAGGGTCACGACACGTCGTGACCCTACGAGTTTAACAGTATAATTTCTAGGCCAGACAGTACCGTACCGGTATGGTAGTATGCGACGTACAGAGGCGTGCGCACGGAGTCATTGCGAGGCCGGCGGCGGGCGTATTTGGGGTACACGCAGAATTTGATGGACGCAGACACGAGACCCGACCGGTGAACGCGATTGCTTGATTGCCAGGAAACCGTGGTGCCGCAAGAATTCAGCGGCTTTGGGATTCGGCGCGCGCATAGGTGACTTTTGCCCGTATAAGAATATTGCGCCATGCGCAATTGACGTGTGGAAGGAGAGGCACTGTGAGTACCAACCAAGACTGGTGGCCGAATCAGTTGAATCTGAAGGCACTGCGCCAGGATTCTCCCCATTCCGATCCGATGGAAGAGGACTTCGATTACGCGGAGGCGTTCAGTAGCCTCGACGTGGCTGCATTGAAGCAGGACATCGATGCGGTCATGACGACATCGCAAGACTGGTGGCCGGCCGACTACGGCCACTACGGCCCGCTCTTCATCCGCATGACGTGGCACGCCGCGGGCACGTACCGCATCAGCGACGGTCGGGGCGGCGGCGGCGCCGGGTACCAACGCTTTGCCCCCCTCAATAGCTGGCCCGACAACGCGAACCTGGACAAGGCGCGCCGCTTGCTCTGGCCGATCAAGCAGAAGTACGGCCGCAGCATCTCCTGGGCGGACCTCATCATCTATGCCGGCAACTGCGCCCTTGAATCCATGGGTTTCAAGACTCTTGGCTTCGGTTTCGGACGTCCGGACGTCTGGGAAGCCGACGAGACGTATTGGGGGTCTGAGAAAACTTGGCTCGACGACGAGCGGCACGACGGTGAAGGCGAACTTGAGGGGCCTCTGGCCGCCGACCACATGGGCCTGATCTACGTGAACCCCGAAGGACCGAACGGCAATCCGGACCCCCTCGCGGCGGCGAAGTTCATACGCCAAACCTTCAGCCGCATGGCGATGAATGACGAGGAGACCGTAGCGCTCATTGCCGGTGGACATACCTTTGGCAAAGCGCATGGCGCAATGGCTGACGACAACGTCGGTCCCGAGCCCGAGGGAGCGAGCATAGAGGAGCAGGGCCTCGGCTGGAAGAACGACGCCGGCAGCGGCAAAGGCGAAGATACGTTCACCAGCGGTTTGGAAGGCGCGTGGACCGATAACCCGGTGAAGTGGGACAACAATTTCTTTGAGAACTTGCACGAACACGATTGGGAGTTGACCAAGAGCCCCGCCGGCAAATGGCAGTACACGCCCAAGAATGCGTCTGCGGTGGCCACCGTGCCGGATGCGCACGATCCCGCCAAGATGCACGCTCCCATGATGCTTACCACGGACCTCTCACTGAAGGTGGACCCGGATTACGCGCCAATTGCAAAGCGTTTCCTCGAGAGTCAAGAGGAACTGGAAGACGCCTTTGCGCGGGCATGGTTCAAGCTGATCCACCGCGACATGGGGCCGCGAAACCGGTATCTGGGGCCCCTGGTTCCCGAAGAGCTGCTATTGTGGCAAGACCCTGTGCCCGACGTGGACCACGCGCTGATCGACGAGCAGGATAGCGCGGACCTCAAAGCGCGGGTGCTCGCCTCGGGTCTAACCGTTTCCCAAATGGTCGCGACCGCCTGGGCGTCGGCTTCATCGTTCCGCGGCACCGACAAGCGCGGCGGCGCTAACGGGGCGCGCATCCGCCTGGCGCCGCAGAAGGATTGGACGGTCAACAACCCGGCCGAGCTTCAAGAAGTGCTGCAGACGCTAGAGCAGGTCCAGGCAGACTTCAACGGCGGGCAGACCGACGGCAAGCGGGTCTCCCTGGCCGACCTGATCGTCCTGGCCGGATGCGCCGGCGTGGAGCAAGCTGCCAGGAATGCGGGACACGAGGTACAGGTACCCTTTGCGCCGGGGCGCACGGATGCTGCGCAGGAGTGGACCGACGTCGAGTCGTTCGCCGTGCTCGAACCCACCGCGGACGGTTTTCGCAACTACCTGCAGGCCGAACATCGCGAACCGGCGGAGGAACTCCTGGTAGAGCGGGCCTACTTGCTCACGCTCACCGCCCCTGAGATGGCAGTGCTCGTGGGCGGCTTGCGCGTGCTGGATGCGAACACCGGCCAAGCGCAGCACGGCGTCTTTACCGAGCGACCGGGAGCGTTGACCAACGACTTCTTTGTGAACCTGCTCGACATGGACACCGCGTGGCACGTGTCGGCGGAGTCTGAGGAGATCTTCGAGGGACACGACCGCCAGACCGGCGAACTCAAGTGGACCGGTACCCGGGTGGACCTGATCTTCGGTTCAAACTCCGAACTGCGCGCCTACGCCGAGGTCTACGGCTGCGACGACGCGCAAGAGATGTTCGTCCGCGACTTCGTGAGCGCGTGGGATAAGGTCATGAACCTCGATCGCTTCGACCTGGCGTAATGTCGCCGGTGATTGCGAGGATCGGTTTCTTGCGCACATCTTGAAGACCTAGGTTGTGTGGACATTTTGCCGTCATTCCCGTGAAAACGGGAATCCATCTTCACGCGACACCGGATCGTACTGCTACGTGAGGTGGCGTGCATCACATACGCAAGTATCATCTTTGTCAACCACTTTCCTTGCCACTTTGCGGAGCAAAACGAGAGACAGTCCCGTACAAACGCTTGAGATTCCGCGCCTGTGACGAAGTCAGCGTCCTTGACGAAGTCAGCGAACCCCGTTCGACGCTTGCGCTCGGAATGACACTGAATGTCCACAGAGGCTAGTCAACGCCAACCTGTTGACCCCTTCCCCTTTTAGGCTCGATTTGGGACGTCCGTCACAGGTTTTCGAGATTCCCCTAAAGGGGATTGTTTCTGAGACATGCCACGCGCATGGCAGTTGTCCAAGCGTGCCATTGATTCAGGCCAACTGGGAGAATTTCCTTCGGTAGCGCAGGCCCCTCGACAGAGCCTGTGCTGAGCTTGCCGAAGTGCTCAGGACAGATTTGCAACCCCGTATCGAGTATGGGGCAGGCTCTGCGCCTCGCCTCGTTTGGCTCCGGTAGCCCAATCAGAATGAACTTCCTTGGAATAGCCTTCTCTCTTGGCCATTGCGACCCAAGATGACCCCCTCGCGCGAGCTCAATCCCATAGATCTCATCCCGGTACCTACCACCCTTTGCACCAAATATACTTCGCCGCCATTATCGAATCCTCAACGTCAAGCTCTATAATGGAATGAGCTAGCAGAGCCTTTGAGGTGTTTGAGCTTTCCTGAAATCCCGCACGCCAACTGGCTTTAAACAATTCGTCTCAGCGCACAACACGAACAACCTCTGAACTGAGATAGGCCCCGGTCAGATGGTCAACGTACTTGGAACCATCTCCAAGCTCAAGAGAGAACCCGACGAGTTGCGACCGTTGCCGCCAACCGTCCTGGCTCAGGTCGAGCAGAAGCTGCGGCTTGAGGCGAATTACCATTCCAACGCCATTGAAGGCAATACCCTTACCCTTGGCGAGACGCGCAGTCTCATCCTCCACGGACTAACTGCCCACGGCAAGCCGATGCGCGATCATCTGGACATTCAGGGACACGACAGCGCCGTGCAGGCAATTGAAGATGCGGAAGATGAAGACCAGGGATTCGATGGAGCACTATGTTCGACGACAGGGAGTCCTTGGTCCGCTTGTCGCCTGAGTTCGACCGTGTCACGGCAAGAAATGCACCGTTCAACAATGGGGCAGCGCTTCAGTGCTTGACTGACCTCCCAAGACCTGACCATCATGCTACTATGAGTCTTAGTTTTTCGTGAAAGTCTTTAGACTCCCAAAGTGGCGGGATGATGGCCTACAGGCCTTAATGTGTGACCTGACCTCCGTAAACGCCGCATATGCCGTACCAAGACGAGACTCGACAGATCTGAGATGACTGATTCCTATACCACAGATGCCGGGCCGCAGGCCCAAACGTCACCTAGTGCCGATCTCATGATTGATGAGGTCCACGTTTCGGATTTCAGGAACATTGTCGACATTCGTATTCCCCTCCAATCGGGCGCGACGTTTCTTGTCGGTGAGAACAACGCTGGGAAGTCCTCGTCCTTGCTCGCGATCGCTACAGCGTGTGGTTTCCACAGGGCAACCCGCGATGATCTCCACCAGAGCGACGAAGGCACATCGACCGAAGCTACTATCGATCTGATAATCCGTTCCGTAGGGAAAGAGTTCGTTGAGGCCGTGGCACAGCGTCTGAACGGCAATTTCAGTAACGGGCCGGGGCCCGGTGAGTGGACTGCCATCCGGACCAGACTCGTTGAAAGTCGGGAGTCTTCCTTCCTCAGCACGAGGCGGAGTTACTTATCATGGGACGCTAGTACGCAAACATGGATTGCGACGACACGCGCACCATCCTCGCAGGTCCTTGAGTTGTTGGCTGCCCATCTGGTCGATGCGTTCCGTGATCTCTCTGTCGATGTCCTCAGTCGCACCTCCGATTGGGGACGGGTATTAGCGGACCTTGGGGTAAGCGAAGCAGACCGCAAGACTCTAGAAGAGAGCCTCTCAGACCTTGGCCACTCATTGCAAGACGCGAGCCCAACCTTTAGGAAGCTCGCCTCGGAATTGGTGAAGATGAAAGACAGCCAGTCCGATGTCGAGGAGGTCCAGCTACGACCGCTTCCGGGACGCCTAGAGGATTTGGCTCGCTCCGTAGACATTGTAGTGGGAGCAGGAAGTGGTAGGCCGGCCCTTCCCATGCGTCTACAGGGGCTAGGCAGTCGAAGCCTAGCAGCGTTGAGAGTTTTCCGCGCGCTTTGCGAGCTTCGGGTTGGGGTCGATCAAGGAGTGCGTCCACAGTTAATCACGTTGCTGGAGGAACCTGAGGCCCACTTGCACCCACAAGCACAGGCGGCCATGTATCGCTTCATTCAGGACCTTCCTGGTCAAGTAGTAGTCGCCACTCATTCGAGCGTGCTGATCGGCGAAACCGATCTAGAGGCAGTGAGAATACTCCGTTCAACCAAAGAGGGGACCACTGTCCACAAGCTGGGAAGTGACACGGCCAAGAAGCTCGCGGTGTTTCGGCGCTACATATCACGTCCACTCGGCGAGCTGTTCTTCGCACGTATGGTTGTACTTGTGGATGGGGCGGCCGAGCGAATCACTCTTCCAGAATTGCTTGGCCCACTGCTCGGAAGAGATATCGCAGGGCTCGGATTGACCATTCTGGATATGGAAAGCCCGAGTAGGGAGTGGGTGAAGAAGGTAGTAGAAGGACTCGACGCGCTGGGTGGGATTCCTTGGATTGCGTTCGTAGATAACGATTCTGACGGGCTACATGCGATAGATGGGTGCATTGGGTCAGATGGGACGCCGCTGTCCACAAGCCATTCGCAGGTGGTGGTAAGTGGCAATAAGCAGCTTGAGCAACTACTTCTCGATGCCGGGTATGGCCCTGAGATTGAGATGGTTGCGAACAAGTATTCTCCACGTCTGTCACCCGACCCGGCCAGCGACCAGCCTCGTCTTGCCCCGTACGGACCCTCAATGGACGCAATGTACTTGGCTTTCCTGAAGAAGTCCAAAGGCTGGGCTGGAGAGTTGATAGCTCGTGAAGCAATGCGGAATGGTAAGGCAGCACCTGCTGTGGTTATCGATCTGGCGAGTCGCATTCGAGCCACTCTCAACCTTGTCGAGCCTGTCACGGAATCGTACCGCGCGGCCTCCGGGGGAGTGTAGCCATGGCTATCCCCCAACAACTGACACCCGATCAGCAGGATGTTGTGGATGCGAAAGCACGGATTAGCCTCGTAATTGCTCCGGCAGGAAGTGGCAAGACTGAGGTGCTCATTCGCAGGATTGAGCGCTTGTTAGACGAGAGTCAAGGCGATTCCTTTCGGTTATTGGCCGTTACATTCACTGTCAAGGCCGCAGATGAACTGAAGAGTCGAGTGTCCCGATCCCTTGGAGATGAAGCCTGGAGGGTGGATGCGAATACAATCCACGGTTTTGCTCTCGACTGGCTGCAGCGCTCTGGCCAACCGGTTGGCATCTCGCCTGATGTTGTCGTTTATGCCCAAAGCCGCGACTGTGTGGATTTGCTTCGGCGTTTTTTGGACTCCGTGGAGGAGTCGCATTTTGAGGATCGAGCCCTGCTGGATATTCTCGAGCAAATAAACGACCTTAGAACTAGTCTTGTGAAGCCAAGCGCTGCGCCTAATCAGTCGTTTATTGGCTCGTCTTTCCAGCTTCCCGAAATTTACGAAGCATATTTGACCGCCTTGGACAACGCCGGGGGTATCGATTTTCCAGGTATGCTCGTGAAACTCCTAGACCTCTTTGAGGCCGACCCAGCGGTTCTCAGAAGAATCCAACGGACCTACTATCAGATTCTGGTAGATGAAGGTCAGGATCTGACACATGCTCAGGCAGAACTCCTGCGTACAATAAAGGGAGATGCCCTTGAGCTATTTGTGGTAGCTGACGACCGGCAGTCGATCAACGGCTGGGCGGGCGGCGGTATGCAGTGGGCAGAGAAGCTTGTAGGGCCGCACCCCCAGCGGTTTGAACTACGGCACAACTTCCGGTGCGCAACTCGAATCCTCTCGCTCTCCCGCCAGGTTGCCCGTCACTTCAATCCGCCCCGAGCAGATGGAGGAACGCCGCCCGGAGCTCCTGAGGGCATGCTACTCCAGCGTGAGGCGGAGAACTCTGAGGAAGAGGCGCACATAGTTGGTGATTGGGTCGATGGCCTTGTCCTGAAGGGTGTGGATTCCAGTCTCCTAGTCCCGGGAGAAGAACCTCGAGTTTTCGCTGAAGATATCGCGGTGATTGCCCGAACTCGCTATGGGCTTGATGACGTGCAAGAAGAACTACTCAAGCGCGGATACCAGGTGTCAGTCCAAGTTGACAGTGGGAGCTTCCTGAGTAGCTCCGAAGCGCGGCTATTCTACGCTCTTCTCGAAGTAAAGGCGAACCCAAGTAATCGGCCAGCGCTGCGCCGCGTAGAGGAAGAGCTGTTCAACCTACTCGGAGACTATCCTGAACTTCCTCAGGAGCAGTGCGGCCTCACCGATGTGCTAATGGCTGTCTCCGGGACTCCGACCGATAGCATGGTAGAACTCGTAATCGGCAGCACGCTTGATGCTGATGGTCTAGAGGAGTTGATTAAAGCATTGAAGCGTGGCGAGTATTTCCTTGAACCGGACGTGGAGCGACTTGCTAGCTGGTGGACTGAATATCGGGCGAGCACTGCACTGCAAGACAGGAATTTGGGAGGTTTCCTGCGATACCTTCTTCGCGTACAGCAAACCAGGCCAGACGAGCCTGGTATTCGGCTGACGACCACCCATCGTTCAAAGGGGCTTGAGTTTCGCGCGGTTGCCGTCGTTGGGTTAACCCAAGGCGCATTTCCTGATTACCGATCGTTGAGCGATCAAGAGGCCCTGGAGGCCGAGCGCCGAGCCTTCTATGTGTCTATCACTCGTGCCTCGCGTGCACTACTGCTAACCTGGCCTCAAAAGCGGCGGACTCGTTACGGCGAACGTGCAGCGGAGCCGTCGCAGTTTCTGCGTGAAGCTGGCCTGTAAGTATGAGGACGGATGCCCCGATGCTGCTTACTGTCCGACCATACGCTACTCAACCAGACTCAGACTTCGCGTAGAAGATCGCCGGTTCAAAGGTCACGGAGCACCCAGCCACATTTCGAAGGCGGTTCTGTCTATCGTCAAGATAGGCCCAGCTATGCTCACCAAAGATCAGGTCCAGCTATCCGCCATCAAATACATACCACGCGAAGTGTCTCTATCCAAGCAAGGACGACTTCACGTGAGCCAGGCCAGCCAATGCTAACGATTCAAGGAAGAATTGAATCGCTTGGGCGTGTGCTAGAATTGCTGCAGTGAATGAGATGCTCCGCTCTCATACGCCATTTGCGTGCGGCAAGAGGAGAGTCCGTACTCAATCCGAGAGCACTGCCTGAGAACCACATGCAGGGTCCATCTTTCCACACTGCTAGTCTCCCGTTCTCGGCTTAGCGTCCCCGGAAACTCACCGTGGCTATGCGAGAACACTTCCACCACATCCTCACAGCCGTTGCCGCCAGTCGGCTTACGCGTGGCGGTCTCGCTCTCGCCTTGGTTTTTCTCGTCGGCTCCACCGGGTTTGTCCTCATCGAGGGTTGGGGCTATTTTGACGCCGTTTACATGACGGTGGTCACCATGACGACTGTGGGGTATGAAGAGGTGCGGCCGCTTTCGCAGCTCGGCCGCTTCTTCAATCTTTTCCTCATGCTTGCCGGTGTTGGCTTGATGCTCTACATACTCACGGTCACCGTGCAGACCGTGGTTGAAGATGAAATACTCAGAGTATTCGTGCGGAGGCGACGTATGAAAGCCAGAATCGACGCAACCAGGGACCACTTCATCCTTTGCGGCTACGGCAGAGTGGGCCGTGAGGCCGCATCCGCGTTCAGTGGCGAAAACGTGGATGTGGTTGTGGTGGATAGCGCGGAACCTGCGGTGGAGATAGCGGGGGAGGATGGGCTGCTTGCCATCTGCAGGGACGCCACCCAGAATGACTCCCTCCACCAAGCCGGGATCGCGCGTGCCCGCGGTCTCGTCGCCGCCACCGGCAGCGACAGCAACAACGTGCTCATCACGCTCACCGCTAAGGCGATTAACCCCAATGTCACCATAGTCGCCCGTGCCGATGCCGTGGAGACGAGAGACAAACTCAGATTGGCGGGCGCGGACCGGGTAGTCACTCCCTACAGTATTGGCGGACGGCGCATGGCGCTCTCCGCTGTGAGACCGCTCACCGCCGACTTTCTCGATGACATGCTCGATTCCTCGCGCATTGGCCCAAGACTTGCCGAAATAGCCGTAGCCTCCGAGTCGCGCTACGCCGGTATGGACCTTGCTGGATTTGTGGCGCTACACCACCTGCAAGTGCTGGCCGTGAGAAAACAAGACGGACAGGTGCTCTTTACTCCGGCTGCGGAAGTCGTATTGGAGGCCGGTGACAGGGTTGTGGTGGCCGGAGACGACGACCAACTACAACACGTGAAGAAAGACGTCTAACACAAGACTTGGTCATACGCAACCAGCCATTCGCTTGCCCACGGCCGCGCCAAAACCTCTCGGGAGATTTCTTGCATTTGCGAGTTTTGCAGCAGGCCTTGACAGGGTTTGCGGCGCCAATCTCCAGCAAAGTCGCAGTCTGGTCGCGCGCGCTCGGAGTCTCCGTTTAAGTATAAATATTAGAATTCGCAGGGGTATTCAGTTGATTAGGACTCTTCCTGACATTCTCGCCCGGTTGTGGTAGCATGCTTGGCAAATTGGGGCACTTAGTGGCTGCTAGTTGTGTGAAAACTGCGATGGTCGCCCGGAGGGCGTGTGCAGTTTGCTGATGTGAAGCGTAGTGGATGTGGTTCCGCTCCGTTGTGGTGGGTAGCTCAGAGTGACGTACAACCTCCAAACACTGCGTGGAGACATCTTTGGCGGCATTACCGCAGCCGTGGTGGGCCTGCCGGTGTCTTTGGCTTTTGGTGTAGCGTCCGGCTTGGGCGCGCTGGCGGGCATCTACGGCGCCATTGCCGTCGGGTTCTTCGCTGCGGTCTTTGGGGGCACGAAGTCGCAGATTTCAGGTCCCACCGGCCCCATGGCGGTTGCCATGGCCGTCATCGTCACCACCCACGCCGACACGCTTCCCGAAGCCTTCACCATCGTCATCATGGCCGGCCTGCTGCAGATTGCGCTCGGCGTCATGCGGATCGGGCGCTTCGTGGCCTTCACGCCGTACTCGGTGATTTCCGGCTTCATGTCCGGCATCGGCGTCATCATCATGCTCCTCCAGACGCTGCCATTCATGGGAGCAGCCGGTGCGACGGGCGGCCCGCTGGGGGCCGTGCGCGCGTGGCCGCAGGCAATCGGCAACATAAACTTCAGCGCACTTGCCATCGCCGCCGTGACTCTTGTCGTGGGTATACTCTGGCCCCAGCAACTGCGGCGATACTTTCCTCCTACCTTGGCGGCTTTGGTCGCCGGTACGCTGCTGGGCGTGCTGTGGCTGACCAATGTGCCGGTGATTGGGGAGGTGCCGACGGGTCTGCCGCAGATCGAGATGCCGGCCATTTCGGCCGGGATTCTCGTCAGGGCCATCGAGCCTGCCCTAATCCTCGCGCTGCTCGGTTCCATTGACAGTCTGCTCACTTCACTGATCGCCGACGCCATGACCCGCACGCGCCACAACCCCAACCGCGAGTTGGTAGGCCAGGGCATCGGCAATCTGATTACTGGATTCATCGGAGGCTTGCCGGGGGCCGGCGCTACGATGGGCACGGTGGTGAACATCCGTGCCGGTGGGCAGACGCAAGTATCCGGCGCCCTGCGGGCGGCCATTTTGCTCGCGCTTGTGCTGGGGCTCGGTAAGTACGTCGAGGCCATCCCTCATGCCGTGTTGGCTGGCATTCTGATGAAAGTCGGCTGGGACATCATCGACTGGCGCTTTATCTTACGCATGCACCGCGTGCAGCGGGAACACCTGCTGGTGATGCTGATCACCTTGGGACTCACCGTCTTCGTCGACCTTGTCACCGCCGTAGCTATTGGACTGATCGCCGCAGGCATGGCGAGCGCGCGCCAGTTCGAGCGCCTGGAGCTCGATAGAGTCGTCTCAGTGCCGCTGCTGGACCAGACCTTCTTTGGCAGTGAGGAGACTGATGAAAAGGCGGACGCCTTCTCCGCCCGCGTGGGGCTGGTGGCGCTCAGAGGCAGCTTCTCCGTCGCCTCGTCCAACAAGCTCATCAACACGATCAGCGTGGACATTCGCGACCATGAGGTCGTCATCCTCGACTTCACTGAGACCGTCTACATCGACGACAGCGCCGCGCTGGTGGTGGAGCAGATGATCGATACCGCCATTGCGGAAGACACCGAGTGCATCATCATGGGTCTCACCGGCCCGCCTGCGTTTGCCCTGCGGGCGCTGAACATATTGCAGCGGGTCCCCGCCGATCAATTCGCGAAAGACCTCGACGAAGCCAAGGAAGTTGCGCAGCGCCTTTTGCCGGAATAGGCGGATTCTACAGCGTCGCCCCAAGGGTCTCTTGTCGCTAGAGAAATTAACGCGGCACTGCGCATACGACAGGCCGGCGCGAAAGATGCCGGCAACCTAGCACGCGTTCACGTCGACACCTGGCGCGCTTCCCCTGCCGGATTTCTCGTGGCTTGTGACGAGGTCGGGCGCGAAGCCAAACTCTTGCGGCAGTACCACGAGTGGCAGGAACGACGTCACAAGTCCAGATACCAAAGGAGTCGTACTTCGTTGGGGTACTCCGGATAGGCGCCAGGCTGTACGGCTCCAAGGTAGCAGCCCTGCTTGGCATAGAACTTACACGCCGGCACGTTGATGTTCTGGGTCTCCACCTTGAGTTGCCGGCACCCCTTGGCGCGCGCCCAGGCGGCGGCGTGGTCGAAGAGCCGTTTACCTATGCCCTCTCGGCGGCGGCGCGGATGAACCCGCACGTCCCACAGCACGGCGAGATCTTCGCGATCCTCCAGCATGTTTACGCCGGGAGTGTTCCAAGCGACGACAGCCCCGCCAAGTCGTGCCGAGTCCTGTAGTGCTGCTAAGATTACCCAGTTAGAGAGATCGAATTGCTGCGCCCACCGGAGCGGTCGCTCGCCTCCCTCGTCATAGTCTTTGACATAGGGGTGATCCACGCTTTCCTCGGTCAGTCTCCAGGCGCCACGCCCGCGACCAACGGCATCGACTCGGTACTTGGAGTCGACCGTGAACGAGATGGGAATACTGCCATACGTGCGCAACCGATTAAGGCACTGTTCGGTGATTTCAACTGGCATGGCGTTGCAACTGTTTGAGAGCTCCGAAACTCAGGCGACTATTGGCGGAATTGCAGGTGCCAGGCTTCAAGTGCACGCTTGTCAGGTGGCGCGAGTGTCGTCACTTAAATGGATGCCGGAGTTCAGGGCGTGCAGTGTAGATGGATTCCGCGTCCCCGTGCGGGGGCGAGCGCGCGGGCATGACGGAACCGGATGTCTGCCGCAGTCCATGGCATTAGCTAGAATAACGAATCTGCCAACACGCATAGGAATTGTACGTGTGAGATAGTTCGTTGACAGATTCAAGTACAAAAGCAACCTTCCGCAGTGTTAGACATGGCTAGTACACATGTCATTCCGAACGAAGCGCAGCGAAGAGTCGCTCTTAGCGCGGAATCTAGTGTGCTGAAGCCGCTAAAGTGCGTTGAGAAGGGACCCTAGATTCCGCATACATCGTTCGACGCTCGTCTCGGAATGAAATGCGCCGTAAACTCCTCAGAATGGAAAGCGGATTCTGTCAACGAATTACCTGACTCTTACAGGAATAACAACGCCCCGTGCCCAAGGCGGGCCGGGCGCGTCATTCTGACACGAGCCCGTGGTGCCATGAACCGGCGTGAGCCATCCACAGCCGGCCCCGAGCGTGGGGCCGAGCCTTTAGCTTGAGCCCTCCACCTGCACCGTGATGATGTCGAGGCCGTGGTACTTCTGGTGCCGCACGGAAGAGGCATAGTGCCACAGCAAGCGGAACGACACCTCGCGCTCATCGGGAACAGGCGGCATTTCGTTCAAGTGCGCCAGATAGTCTTCCACGTTCTCACCTTCCAGCGACGTCACGAATTCCAACTCTGCCGAACTGCCTTCCATGCGCGCGTTAATGGTCAAGTTTCGCGCGGTATCAGCGGCCTCGTCCTTGCCACTTTCCTGCAACAGGATTGCGAGCGTCTCTTCACCCGCCGAGGTCAGCCGTTCCGTCGCAGCATCGTTCCAGGCGCGCTTTCCCGCAAACGCCAGCAGGAACTGCTCGATCTTGGGCAGCGCGTCACTCTCTAGAGCAACTTGCAAGCGTCGACGCCGCGGGCGCGTGAGTTCGATGAAGACCATCACAATGATCGCCACGATGGCGCCGGCGGTCATGCCGTTGCTCAGCAGCACGCCTAAGAATCCTTCTCCCAACAGGTCGGCGAAAATCCATCCACTCTGGAAGCCCGCGCCAATCCAAAACGATAAGCCGACAACCATCGCTTTGCGGTGGTCCATACCGTCATTGATGACGATGCGCATGCCCTGGACGAAGAGCAGCACAACGAGCACGGTAATGTAGGCAGCCGCCACAGGCGCGGGAATAGCAATGAGTAAGGCGGCAACTTTAGGGAAAAAGGCCAAGGCAACAAAGATGACACCGATCACAACACCAATACGCCGCGCGGCCACGCCGGTAACCTCGGCGAGGGAGATGCTGGATGAGTAGGTGGTATTAGGCACCGTCGCGAGTAGACCGGAAAGCAGATTGCCCACGCCGTCGGCATTCAAAGCGCCCTGCACCACACGGAAGTCCGTCGCGCGTGGATTGCGGCGGGAGACCCGCTGGATCGCCACACCGTCGCCAATAGTCTCGATTGCGCCAACCAGGGTAACCACGATGAAGGCGGGCAAGAGCGCCCAGAACTCGACGCCGGGCGCGACGTTAAAGCCGGGCCAGCCGTCAAAGGGTATGCCGATCCACGGCGCGTCGATCAGAGGTTGGAAGTCGAAGATGCCGAAGGGAATCGACACGAGGCACCCCGCGGCAATGGCGATAATGGGCGACCATAGCCGCCACGCCGGCGGCGACCGCACCACCATGGCCGTTACAATGACCATCGTCACCAGCGCCGCTACAGGAGCCGCCGCTTGCGGCGACCCTTCCGGGACGTCATTTAGTGAATCAAAGATGATCGGCATCACCGTGGCCGCGATCAGCATGATCACGGTGCCGGTGACTATGGGCGTGAAGATGCGGCGCAACCATGAGAGGCGCGCCGCCAGCAGAAACTGGAAGAGCGACGAAATGACAATCAGACTTGCCATCGTCTCCGGGCCGCCGAACTTGAGCGCCGCCACACAGACCGCAATGAACGCCCCCGACGTACCCATCATCAGCACGTGCCCGGACCCAAACCGCCCGACCCGCACAGCCTGAAGAACGGTTGTGGAGCCGCTGACGAGCAACGCCGCAAATATGGCCCACGTCATGAAGCCTTCGGACTGCCCGGCAATCCGCGACACAATGACGACGGTCAAGACCACCGGCGCCAGGATCAGTATTGCCGCCTGAATGCCGGAGCCTATAGTTACTAACGGGGGAGGATTCTCATCGGGTTCGTAGCGGACGTTGTCATTGACGTTTACTGCAGCCATGCTTCACACCTCACTCCGTGCTACTCGACACATACTGCCGCCGTGGAAATACGTGTACAATACTGCGGAAAACTCGCGTGAACTATCCAATGTGGTGGGCCGCTCGAGCGGCCCACGTACGTCACCAGAAGTCATTAGGCAAAGCGGGAAGTCAGTTCGACAGGGGCGTCTCCTCCATTTCACTCCTAACTGGGCCGGTCATTCGTAGCCGCGTGCCGCCGCGCACGTTTTCGCTCCACTTCTCCTTTGAAGGGATCGGATAAGCCCCTAAGAGGGCCCCTTGGACAGTTCGGATTTCAGCCTTTGGTTTGATTGAACCCATCCCAAGCCGGGCAGGGCCGCTGCCTGCCGGACCCACTCGGCCATCTGCTCTTCGGTGAGCTTGCCCTCGTAGCTTTCGATCCACCGCACGGCTTCGCGCAGCTTGGGCACTGTGCGCACGATGAGTGTGCCGGGGCGGCTGCAAACGTCGCTCTGCCACTCCGGCATGGCCGCCATGCAGGCCTGCACAGGTGTGTCGCCGTCGGCCATAGCCATCTGTGGGTTGCCGCCTAAGAGCAGGACAGGCTTCGCTCCCACCTCTTTGGCAGCGGCAAGCTGTGTTTTCTCGGATGCGTTTTCGATCATTGTGTTCGCGTCAAATCCCACACTGTTCGGCGGAATGAGTAGGCTAAGAATCTGAATGTCTTCTCTTGGTGGGCGTGACAGGACTCGAACCTGTGACCTCACGGATGTGAACCGTGCGCTCTAACCAGCTGAGCTACACGCCCAAGAAACGCTAATGAAGCCGCTTGGGCTTCATTTGGTATATAACCACTAGTCTATCTCCACTGGCAACACTGACAGATTGCCGTAAGTATAGGGCGGATTTTCCGCCTATGTCAAGCGAACTAGCGCTATGCAACTGCATGCCGGGTCTGCCGGTTGCGTACCCCAGGAGAAAGCTTGACTACACCTATGAGTTAGCGCGAGAGGGCTAGCCCTAGACTTTATTTCGGCATAGGATTTAGGTTAAGAGGAGAAAGTCCGGCCGGCTTTCCTCACCGGGAACACGACACGATGCGGCCGAGCAATACCGCAAGCGGGAGGATTCTCATGCGGCGCTTCACCCGTACACCCTACTACGACGGACCCCACGATCCTGAGCGTGATGAGCTTAGAGGCACCCTGCGATTGGGTGAGACGGTGGTCATCGAAACGGTCGGCGGCCACGACCAGGACCTGAAGATCAAGGGCGAACTCAAGCCCGGCGCCGTCATGGAAGTCGGCACGCCGCGCTACTCGCGGCCGGGCGGGCCGTTCTACATCGAGGGCATCGAACCCGGTGACTGGGTATCTATCGAAATTCTGGATATGGAGTGCGGCCCCTACGGCTTCTACCGCAACGGCGGCCCAAATTGGGGCAGCGTGCGCCTCATCGCTCCGGTGCGCGACGGTCTCGTACATTTTCCACCGGACTTTGTGGTGCCGGAGCGCCCCATGGTCGGCGTGGTCATGTTGGAATCCGTGGACCCGTATGAGATCGACCACGGCGGCAACATGGACTTCAACTCAACGCGCCCCGGCAGCACCGTGCACATTCGCGCGCAGAAAGCCGGCGGCCTATTGACCCTCGCCGACGCCCACGCGCGCATGTCCGACGGCGAACTCACCGGCACCGGTGTAGAGATCGACACGACGGTGACGATACGAGTCGACCGCTCGCCGGGATTCTCGACGTCCAGCCCCGTGGTGGAGACGACCAACATCGTAGAGAGTGCGGAAGAGTACCTCACCGCCGGTCAGGGCCGGACGTGGACGGATGCCGTGCGCGCGGCGTGGGCGGACATGGTGGGTCTCATCGCCGACCGCTACGATACGACCACCGAACACGCGAACCTCATCGTCGGCACCATCGGCGACGCCCGTCCCGGTTACTCCGCCGGCGATATGAATCACCGCGGCCGGCCCACCGAGAGCGCCTACGTTACCTGCCAGATCGCGGTGACGAAAGAGCTCCGCCGCACCGGCAAGCCGTTCAGGGCGTAGGCGAGCGGTCATTCCATAACGACAAGGCGCTGTTCCGTCTGCAATAGTCGCGCGGGACAACTGCTGGCGAATACTGCGGGCTGGCGGCTCGGCCCATTGCCGAGCTGTTGCCGAGACTGCGGCCTGAGCCGCACGGGTCTGCCTAGCGCAAGGACAGCCCTAGCCCTTCTGGCTGGTTCCCCGCAGCACCCAACCCAGCACTGCCACCACCACAACTAAGAGCACCGCAAAGCCCAGCCACGCCGGAATAAATTCCTGCAAAGGACTTTCAGCGGACGTGGCTGCATCGGCCCCGGCAGGTGTTGTGCGCGTCCGCTCAATCTGAAGACCGGACTGTCGATAGGGCTCGCTGGTTCCCGCGGCAGGCACTTGGCCTTCACCCAGCGCGTCAATGTCCGACTGCGCAAGCGACAAGTGGCGCGTGCGGCTGCAAGGGACCGCGGTCTCGCCGTCGTAGGAGTAGACCAGCCATTCCTGTCCCACGTAGAACTCGACACCGCAACTGCCGCTCCACCATGCCGTTTCGATAAACATGGTGGCATAGCCGTGGCCTTTCCAGACGGTGAACACTTCGAACTCTACCGTAACGTAGCCGCTGAGCAGCGCCGGCTCGCGCAGCGTGCCGTCGCCCCCGCTGACGTGCACGACTTTACCGGAGAACACTTTTGCGCTCTGCGCCAACGCCTCGGTGGGAGAGGGCGTCTCCCCGCACGAGCAAGCCTCAGTAACTTCGGTAGTAAAGAGGAAACAGAGCCCTGTAAAGAGCACGATTGTGGCAACTTGCAGCGTGCGAGCAGCGAACATAGTCCCTCACGATTTACATCGTCGTTCTGTAGTCGGGCCTTGGCACTCGGCGGCAGCAGTAACCCGACGCGCGGTCAGCGTTCCTTGATAAAGTCTGCCATTTTTTCCGCAATCGCGATAACCGTGTGGTTGAGGTTCGCCCGCACGGTGTCGGGCATGATGGATGCGTCGCAGATGCGGAGGCCCGCGACGCCGTGCACCTTGCCGTATTGGTCCGCCACGGCCAGTGGATCGGTGGCGGGCCCCATTTTGCAGGTACTTGAGACGTGATGGGCCGTGACCACCTCGCGTTTCATCCAGGCGTCCAGGGCAGCGTCATCGTCAAGGACATTGTTCGCGGGCGCGACCCGTTCAGCCACCATGTCTGCGAAGGCTGCATGTTGGAACAACCCGGCGCAGGTCCGGATGCTCTCGCACAGCCGCGAGCGATCGAACGAGTCGTCCAGCAGGTTGAAGTCGAGATACGGCTGCTGCCGCGGGTCATCGGATTGGAGGCGGAGTTCGCCCTGGCTCAGGGCCAAATAGAGGCACTGGCTCACGCCGATTCCTATCGGAATCAGATGGTCCGCACCCCGCATGGGCCGTTCCGCCGCGTAGTTGCCCATGTAGATTACCAGGTCATTCGTGTAGGGGGAGCCGGAGGCCGTATAGCGCAGCGTGACCATGCCCGTCGCCACCTGAGAGGTAAACAGGCGAAATCCTGCTCGCGTACGCCAGGCCATGGGCACGTCCGGGTGGTCGCGAAGATTGCGGCCGACGCCGGGAAGGTCGTGCACGACGGGTATGCCAAACTGCCGCGACTGCGCCGCCGGTCCGATTCCCGATAGCGCCAGGATGTGGGGCGAGCCGATCGCCCCGGCGCAGAGAATGACCTCGTCGCCATAGACGTCGAACGTTTCGTTCCCGCTGATAGCGCGCACGCCTACTGCGCGGTTGCCCTGAAAGATGATGCGGTGGACGAGGCAGCGGGGTCGAATAGTCAGCCCTGGACGAACGCGGGCAGGATTGAGGTAGGCGAAGGCCGTGCTCACGCGCGTGCGGCCCGCAATGTTGAACGCCAGCGGTCCTACGCCTGTGGCATGGGGCAAATTGTGGTCGGGACAGTCGGGAAACCCGGCGTCACGGCAGGCCTCATAGAACGCGTGCTGCTGGGGTCCCCATTCGCCGGGCTGAAACCGGTGGAAGTACATGGGACCGTCCGCGCCGTGAAGCTCGCTTTGAAAGTCCGCGTCTGCTTCCAGTTTCTTTAGATAGGGTAAGACTTTCGCGAACTCCCATTCGGAATTCCCCCACGACGCCCACCGCTCGAAGTCTTCCGGCATCGCCCGCAAGAACTGCGCGTCGTTGACGGCGCTGGAACCGCCGGTGACCTTGCCGCGCGGTACATCTATCTCGGCTTCATCCGTCGCCCGGGCACGAAACTTCCATATGTGTTCGGTCTCCCAGAGGCTTGTGTCAACGCCGTAGACGTACTTTAGCGGGTGCGGCACCCGCGCCTCCGAGGGAAAGTCCGCCCCGGCCTCGAGCAGCAGCACCGACCGGTGGGGGTCTTCGGTCAGGCGGGCCGCCAAGACCGCGCCGGCCGAACCCGCGCCAACGATTATGTGATCGTATCTTCTAGTCATGAGATTGCGATGGGTATGTACGAGTAGTCATGAGATTGCGATGGGTATGTACGAGCGTAGCCGTCGAGTTGGACGGCCTTGTCGAGCGGCGCAAGTAGCGGGCGGCGCTTGCCCCGGAATCGGTAGCCTGGCAGGGAACACGTTGCTTTTCTTCGGACTCTCCCTGTTGAGAATGGGCATGCGCGGGAACGGAACCCAGTGCGTCTAGACACGCAGTTCCAGCCGCGGCTGCAGTAAGCGATCCGGCACGTTGGTCTCGCCCATAAACTCAACCAGAAAACGATGGAGTTCTTTGGCTTCGTTCCGGTGCGAGCCGATAAGGTTTGAATGCTGATGTGGATCGGAGTTCAGGTTGTAAAGTTCCGATAGTCCGGCTGCCGGGCTATAGAGCAAGCTCCACTCCCCTGCCGTGATGGTGGTTACGGGATAAGCGGAAAGCGTGCGGAGGAGGCTGTCCACTGAGTGGACTGGGTCCCCGGGGTTGGCAAAGGGAATGCTGCTGACGACGTACTCTCGTCCCGGTAGCGCGGTATCTCGCATTTGGGGAGCCAGGGACCTGCCTTGTACGGAGGCCGGAATCTCCACGCCCAGCAGTTCAAGGACGGTCGGCATGACGTCAATGGCGGAACTGAGGCCGGTGTATGGGCCCGGCGCTATACCCGGGACGGAAACCAGGAGCGGCAAGTGGACAAGCTCCTCATAGAGAGGGGAGTGAGTCCACATTGATCCCGGCTCGCCGTAAGGCCGCAGGCTCCCGTCCGGGCGCTTGTCACCACTCATCTTGCCGAACAGGCCGCCATGCTCCCCAAAGCAGAAGCCATGGTCTGTCGTGAAGATTATGGCGGTTGTGTCTGTCAGGCCCATATTCTCGACGAACCGCAACAAGAAGCCCAGCCACGTGTCGACCATGGTGACTTCACCACAATAGGTGGCGTGACCTTTGCGGACCTGCCCTTCATCGTAGCCCGGCGCGTCATGCCAGTTTCCATACAGTGGCAGCACCAGTTCGCCGTCGTAGCCGGGCCAATAGAGCTCCGTATAGTAAGCCGGCGCATCCCACGGTTCATGCGGGTCCCAGGTGTCGATGTAAAGGAAGAAGTCCTCTTTATAGTGCTGTTCCAGCCACTGCATAGCGGTCATGAACGTGCGTGGGGCATTCCGGTCCGCTTCGTGACGCCAGGCCTCACGGACGTCAAGAGCCTCATTGTGGTAGCCGGGCTGGGGTATGAGGGACCACATTGTATCTTGGCCCCTATGCATGAAAAAGGACTGAAAGCCCCGGTCGTAGTTCATGCCGTCCCGCAGGTAGTACGGCGTGTCCACCGATGCCGCCGTATGATACCCGTGCCCCGCCAGCATCTCCGCGATGGTGTTCACGCCTGCAGGCAGGGGTTCCCACCCCATGAAGGACATCGTCCAGCGTCCCGTATGGTGGTCTGCCCGCGTGGGCATAGTGGGAAAGCCGGCGGCATAGTGGCTGTCGAACCTGACTGACCTGGCGGCCAATGCATCGAGGGAAGGCGTGTGAATCCTGGGATTGCCGTAGGCGCCGATGTGGTCTCTGCGGAAGGTGTCGGCAACAATCCAGATGACATTCATCGCTCCGCCCCCTTGAATTACTTCTGACAAATGTACCATAAGCCGCGAGCAACGGGCGGAATCTTTTCCAGCTGGCTCCTGGTGTTACGCGACTGCGCCGCCCCACGTCCAGCCGGACTGCACGAAGGGGACGATTGCCGCGGTGCACCCCTGCGCCCGGAGGCGGTCGGCAAGCCTGCGGGCCGCAGCTTCGTCTCGGCAGACTGTGAACACCGTCGGGCCGCTGCCGGAGACGTGGGCGTGTGGCGCGCCAGCGTCAAGCAGTGCAGCCTGTGCTGCCGCGAGGGCGGGCGCGAGCGCGCGGGCGGGGCGCTCAAGCGCGTTGTGCCAGCGGGTCTGCGATGAGAGCGCGCCGTGTTGGGCAGCGGCGACGATATCTGCGGTCGCGACACCTGCGGTGTAATCGAACGGATTTACGGAATCGTATACAGACGCCGTGCTGAGCGTGATTGGCAGGGGTACGAGCACCACCCAGTGCGGCGGCAGTGGCGGCAGTGGTGTGATGCGTTCACCGCGACCGGTGGCAAGCGCCGTGCCGCCGGTGAGAAAGAACGGCACGTCCGATCCTAATCCGGCAGCCAGTGCCTGCATCTCCGTTAGGGATAGTTGAAGATTCCACAGCCGGTTAAGGGCAATGATAGCTCCCGCCGCATCGCTGCTGCCGCCGCCCAAGCCGGCCGCGACCGGTATGCGTTTCTCCAGACGGAGCGCGGCGCCCGCCCGCACGGAGAATTCTGTCTGTAGCAGCCGCGCGGCGCGATACACGAGATTTTCCGGCTTTGCCAGCACGGGGTCTGAACATGTGAAGGATAGTTCGTCTGCCGCCGCGACCTCCAGCCGGTCGGCCAGCCCGACGGTCTGCATAACCGAGCGGACCTCATGGAAGCCGTCGGCGCGTTTCCCCAGTATCTCCAGGGTCAGGTTGATCTTGGCGAAGCATTTAACAACCACGGTGATCCCGATCTCTCGTGCAGGCACGACACCATCTTAATGCACAACAGGGATGGCCGGTACCTTGCCATCCCTGCGTTCAACTCAATTCGGCTCTAGGGTGTTTCAAAGGTGCAGTCTGCACGAGCATGCGGACTCTCAGAGCTTGCCTGTCCTGAGTTTGACGAAGAGTGGAAAGGCAGGTCATGTTGTCTAAGGAGGCCTTTGCGCAACCCCGGCCGGATGCGCAAGAACTACTCACTTTCCCTGGGGAGAGGGCCGGGGTGAGGGGCATTTCTGCTTAACCCGTCCTCAATACCAGCAAGACCGATACGCCAGAGTGCAATAGCGGCAAAAGAAGCTCCCGGATTGCGGGAATCTCCCCCTCACCCTAACCCTCTCCCGCCGGGAGAGGGGACTTTCCCGCCCCAGCAAGGGTTATGCAAAAGTCTCCTCAGGGAGAGTGGGATCATTCGCCTGTTCTCTTCCCAGGGGGAGGGAGTCCTCCCGCCCGTACTGTCCCCTATTTCAAAGTCTCCAGGTATGCTACGAGGTCGGCGGCTTCTTGGGCGGTGAGCGGCTGCGACGCCATGAGGGTATCACGCTTGACTGCTCGCGGATCCGTAATCCAGAGCCACAAGTTCCCCGGCGTATTTTTAAGATTGCCTGCCAGCGTTGGCCGCTTCGTCCTGTCGCCGATGCCGTCCAAGGCGGGACCGGCGCTGCCGCCTTCACCGCCGATCTTGTGGCAAGCAGTACACCCCTTGCTTGCGAAGAGCGCTTGGCCCTGTGATGCGCTGCCTTTGTCCAGAATTCCCGGCGGAACGGTCGGCAGCGGCTTGGCGGAAGCGCGGGAACCGCCATTCGCGATGGTTTGAGCAGGCGACTGCTCCTGAGAATCCCAAGGAAGACAGCCGGTAAGTGCAGCAAGCAACAGAGTGACGAGAGATAGGCCCGCAGCGATTTGGACAAGCCTGCGCATCGACTACGGGTCCCTGAAAGAGCCGCACGAACTCTGCGGCCAATTGCGGTTCGCCGGAGGCACTACTTCAGCGTCTGCAGATACGCCACCAGGTCAGCGGCCTCTTGCTCATCAAGGGGTTGCGGCGCCATTTCCGTTCCCGGCTTGATCTTTTGCGGGAACTGCACCCAGCGCCAGATGTTCTCCGGCGTGTTGGGAATGCCTGCCGCACCTTCATCACCCGCCGCCAGTTGCGGGCGCGCCGCGGGATCGCCGATGCCGGCAAGTAAGGGGCCAATTGTGCCGCCGGGGCCGCCTTCTTCAACCTGATGACAGGCGACGCATCCCTTTGTCTCGAATAACTCCATCCCGTCCTCGGCCCTGCCCTTACTGAGGTCCACGGTAACCTCGATACAATCCGGCATCGGTTCGCATGCATCATCTTTCTTGTTGGTAGAGGAATCTGTGGAGGCGACTGTCTCGGGCGTTGGGTCTTCATCCCAACTCCAGGCTGCTTTCTCTCCGCCACCACATGCGCTGATAAGTATCAACGAAAGCACAAGCGCGACGAGCGCCAAGGGAACGCGCAAACCCCACCGCATCAAGAGCAACTCCTTCTTGCCACGAGCTTCGTACACAAAGAAACTTATATATCCATTCGTCAAAGGACGTGTCATCTTCTTCACCCGAACCACGATTCTAGCATAGCACTAAACCAGTGTCATGTTCCCGTTGCCCTGAGTGCGGCGCATCCTTTACCATGCGGAGAGGCGGAGGCGTGGAGTTGCTGAATCGAGACTGCTTGACCCATTGAGGATGTAACGTTACAGCCGCCGTGAGTGCCCAGTTGTGTCGTTGCTGTGCAACCGCGCGGAGTGCGGCGATTAAGCGGAGGCCGGATGATTTGGGACTGCGGATGAGACGGCTTGGTCCCAAGGATGTATTTTCGGTCCTGACGAGCGTGCGGCAATAGACGGTAACGGTGTAGAATTCCCCTCACACCGGCCCTCTCCCCAGGGAAAGGGGGTCTTGCGGCCTGCAGGGCAGGGGCGCACAGGGGCTTTCTGGTGAGAGGGAGTCTTTCGGCCTGCTAGGTGGGTGTATAGGGTCTTCCTGGGGAGAGGGAGTCTTGCCGCCTGCAGAATTGGGCTGCGCGATGGTCTCCCAGGCAGAATGAGTCTTGCGGGCAGACAGCATGGGATGGGCGAAGTTCTCCTTAGAGTAAGTGATTCATCTCGTCTGCCGGCCTGATGGAGCGATACGGTTATCTGAGACGATGTATCAGCAAGTTCAGAAACAGTTCGGCCGCGCGGCAGAAGCGTATAGCCAAAGCGCGGCCTTCGCGGAGGGCGAGGACCTGGACTGGCTCGTGGAGCAGGCCGGCCCCGGCCAACATGCCCGCGCACTGGATGTCGGCACCGGCGCGGGCCACGCCGCCTTTGCTCTGTCCCGCGCAGCGGGACAGATCATCGGCTTTGACATCACGCCCCAGATGGTCTTGACCGCCTGCCGCAACGCCTACGAGCGCGGCATTGCTCATTTTGCAGCCAGCGTCGGCAATGCTGAGCACCTGCCGTTTCCCGATGAGAGCTTTTCCCTCGTCGTTTGCCGTTACACCGGGCACCACTTCCAACAGCCCGCCCGCGTGGTGCAGGAAGTGTCGCGTGTCCTGACCGCTGGAGGCCGCTTCTTGGTGGTGGACAATACGTCACCAGACGATTCCATCGCGGACCGCTGGATTAATGCTGTGGAGGTGCTGCGCGACCCTTCGCACGTGCGCGAGTGGAGCCAAGGTGAGTGGCGGGGTTTCTTTCACGCTGCGGGCCTCAACTTTGCGGTGACGCACACCTGGCTGAAGATGCTGGAATTTGACGATTGGGTTGCCCGCCAGCAAACACCGCCGGAGGCTGTTGAAGAGTTGCGTGCGCGCTTCGCCGCTGCGCCGCCGGCACTACGCGAGACATTCGCAATCGCGCCGCCCCAATTCGGCTTGCTCACCCGCTTCATGGTAGGCCGAAAACAATGAACGAAACGGCACGCATCTTCTCCTGCCGGGGTCGGAAGCCTGGCGAAACGCTCAATAGAGGCTTTGTCATATGACCGGCGGGATTGGCGTACGACCGACCCGCAAGCGCAAAGTGACTCCCTCTCCCTGGGGGGACCTTTGCGTAACTTACCTGTCGGCGAGAAAACCTCCCTCTCCTCGGGGAGAGGGTCGGGGTGAGGGGATCTTTATGTTGCAGTGGCCCCTTGCGCTGGTGCAGTGTCAAGATGTAGCCGAGCAAACATCGGTATGCTATGGAGAGAATTCAGGAGATTCACCCTCACCCCCGTATCGAGTACGGGGCAGGCTCTAGCCCTCTCCCGTCGAGGGAGAGGGGACATCTGCGCTGTGGCGAGGGTTATGCAAAGGTCTCCTG
>JAPOQA010000001.1 GCA_026710945.1 Chloroflexota bacterium | reverse complement strand
CAGGCGGCAACGGTAATGGCAACTACTCCTACCGGGCAGGGGCTGATGGCCTCTTGGCAAGAGCTTGGCACAGTCGTTGAATGGAAGGCATTGCGTGAAGGTACCTATGCTCACTATGACCCCAACCGAGAGCGTATCGTGTTCAACCAGAGGTACTACCAGGAATTTAGCGTAGACCTTCTAGCAGCAGTGCTAGCACATGAAATCATCCATGCCTATCTCCATCAGGTTGCGCGCGAGGGAAGGCCACTCGCATCCAAAGAGGGGTGTGAGGCCGAGGAAGTGCTTGCGTATACAGTTGGCCTCGTATGGTGGTATGAACGCTTTGGCATAGCCGGAAAGCCAAATCCCAATCAGCTTGACCAAGGGCAGAACCACATGCTGGAGATCTGGTTGAAAGCTGCTGCCTCACAGGTGCAAGCCGGTCTCTCCGAGGAAGAAGCAACTGCAGCCGTGCTCGCGCTTATCCGTAAGGAAGCAGAAGGCACACACCACATAGGGTACTGTGACACTTACCCCAGCGTAAAACGGGATTAGGGAGATGTTGGGATCTACTGAGAAGTGCCTACGATCCCTTAGGCTTGTCATAGTTTCCTCAGCGCTGCTCCACGCGGTAGATCGTCACACGTTCGTTGGCGTAGACTGGCGTAATTCCCAAGTCGCCCATCAGGTCGAATTTCCCCAGGCCTGGGCCCGTGTAGTAGGCGCGTTCCAGGTCTCCCAGGTAGATGTAGTCCACGTTGTATTGCCGCAGCAGCCGCAAAGCCAGGCCGTAGTCCGCGGTCTCGTAGATCGTCTGGACGTCCACCCTGCGTTGCTCGATCATGGGGCGGTATTCCCAGCGCTGGAGCCATTCATGCGAGTCCCAACCCAGCACCGTGGGCAGGCCGGTGTGAATGGCGACGCGCGCGCCCCAGCGGAAGTAGGGGATGGTCGCTTCCAACATCGTGGGTGTACCTTCGATATTGTCTTGCAGCCAGCGGATTGCTTCCGCATCCCACTTGAGCGGTATTTCGCGGTCCTGATCGTGGATCACCGCCTGCTCCATGAACGCCGCGCCGTCCAGGGTGACGAGGTCCGGTACCAGGCGGTGCTGACCGCGGCTCGGAATCGCCGAGAGCGGGTAAAGCAGGGCCAGTAAGACGAGCAGTGCGCCCACCGGCAGGAGGATGCGCCGCAAGTGGATCTGCTGCCAGAGGTACGGCAGCATGGCAGCCGCTACGAGTGCCAGCAGAGTCCAGGCTTGGAGATAGAACTTGAAGACGGTGTTCATGCGCCCCACGTCGCCGTCAATGGCGAGGAATTCAGGGATAATGCCCAGCAGCGCCGCCAGCGCTACCATACCGGCCAGCAGTCGAGTGGGTCGCGCCGCTTGGGGGCGCAATGCCACGAGGAGCGCCAACACAAGGGCAGTCTGAAGCAAGAGGACGATCGGCCGCTGCCAGAGCACACTTGCAAGCGCAATCTGAAGTACGAGCAAAGTGCCTAAGACGCGGATGTCGTACGCTGAGCGCAAGTGGAGCAACTCCCGCACCAAGAAAGCGGCGACGAAAAAGAGCAGCACGCCGTGGATCACGAGATACTGCCACAGCGGGGTTTGGAATTCAGTGCCGTTCACGCCGAGGAAAAACGACTGGTAGTGGTCGAGATACGGTGCAAAGGCGATGCGACCGACGAGATATAGTCCGATACCCGCTGCGCCGAGGCGCACCCATGCCGGTATCTCCAACCGGATCAGACCGCGACGTTCGACCAGCACCACCGCGCCGCCGAGGAGCAAAGCGTAGGTAGGATAGTCCCACGTATTCGCGGTACGGAGAAAGCCCAGCACGAACCCACCGAGAAGCAACAGCGGTAACGTGGGAAAGCGCAGCAGCGGACGCAGCCAATTGACCGGAGCCGGGCCGGTGATCTGCGCTTCGTACGCAGGTCTATTCCGGTAGCTCAAGACTAAGGCCAAAGCGACCACCGGCGCCACCATGGTGAACGGAAGCGCCAGCACGTGGGGATGCAGGTCGCCGTAGAGGAAGCTGAAGAAGGGAAATTCGTGAATGGCGCCTTCGATCAGCCGCGTGCTGAGCCAGTAGTCAAAGCCGGGTGGCGGCTCGCCCCGCAGTAGGTTGACCAGGGTTTGTCCCAGCCATGCGCCGCCTGTGGGTAAGTGGTCGGGAGTATCAATCGCCGCTAGTTTCCGAAACCACTGCAGGGCGGCTTCCAAGTTGCCTAGCAACGCTACGAAGACGATTCCGCCAACTCCCGCGAGCAGCCGCATGCCGCGCGTGGCGTGACGCCATACCGTAGTCCCAAACGTGTATACGTTTGCCGCCAGAAGGGCGGCAATCAGCGGCACGACCAGGTTGTACGCCACCGACGGTACGATTCCGAGCAAGCGAATCAAGGAGCTGAAAACCTGGTGCCCCATGTAGTAATAGTTGACATAACCGCCCGCGAACCACGGGTCGTACGGCGGATACGCTCCGGCTTTGATGAGAGCATTCACGTGGGCAAAGTCCATCGGTTTCTCGCCGCCGTAGTGCTGATGCCAGAGATCGGGATTCGTCAGGCGCACCCAAAGGAAGAACACAAAGACGCCGGTAAAGACCGCTTCGCCAATCAAGATCTCCGCGCGTTGCTTTTTCAAGAAGTGAATGAATCGCTTCCAGGTGCGGCTAAGCACCCAGGCGCTGGCCAGTCCAATCACGGCGATGGCAAGCAACGTGCCGGCGCGTCCGGTTGCGGGCAAACCGTTGCTTACCAGCAACCAGGGAATGTACGCGCTGAAGAGAAGACCGATGCTCTTCGCCAGCAGATAGCCGCGATCGGGCACCATGGGAAAGATACGCCACAGCAAGGGCCAGGTTATCCAACCCAGGAGCAGAATCGCCAGCCACCACACCAGCCACGGCACAGCGTTGACGATGCTGTTGCGGTCGAAGTACGCCGACCACGTGCCGCGCTCTTTGAGGCCCTCCTGCTGCGCCGCAGTAAGTAAGAGGCCGTTATACGCAAGTTGCCCCGGTGTGAGGGCTTGAGGCAAGGTCGAAAGGTGCGGTGAGAGCACTGCTCTCACCCGTTCCGGATCAAAGCCGGCGGTCTTCACGAAGACATGGACCGTCGGATGGTCGAAAACAATGAACTGCTCTTCCGCTTGACTGTCGTCAATTTCCCAGCCGAAGAGACTGGGAAAATGGGTGAAGGTCCGCAGGGGTGCAAAGCCAAGCGTACCCGCGAAGATCTGACGATAGTACTGTGCCGTCATGGGATAGCGCGCCGGAAGCTGCCGGATGACGCCGTGGGTGCGGTTACTGCTGATGACAACGTAGTCCGCTTGAGTCAAGGCGTGGACCATCTCCTCCAGTTTTTCGCTCGTGTCCGGGGCGAAGACGGGAAGCTGAACATATTGAAATTGGCCGGGTGTGCCCACCTGCTCGGAGAGCCGCAGCGGGAGCGCGTCATCCCAGTGTTCTGCTGCGAGCACTGCGCCGGCTGGGACGTTCCGATAGATCCATTCGCTGGCGCGTACGCGGGCCACCGGCTCGGTGTAGATTCGTGTGTAGGCAAATGCCCAGGCAAATGCACCCATCAGCACGACGACTGTAAGTCCCAGGCCGGCGTAAGGCAGCCATCGGCTGCGCCGTGCGGCTCTGTCTCTGCGGGCAAACCTTGCCAGCGGGCCGATGCGTTGCAGCCAGGCGTGTACATTGCCCTGCGAGAGATTGCAGGCGAACCAGCAGAGGAATACGCCGCCAAGTACGGCAAATGCCGGATAGACCGGCAGAAAGTAGCGCCCCGGTTTGGCGAATTGAGCGGCCTGGTAGCCGTAGTGCACAATCACCCACACGACAACAGGCGCGAAAACAAGGTTTTTGTGCCGTAGTATGCGCCAGATGCCCCAGAGCAACCCCAGCCACGCAACTGCCGCGAGCGCCCACCCCATTTCCCAGCGAAACATTTGTTCGAGAGGAAACAACGGGTAGTTGGCCGTAGCCCAGCTAAACGACGGCGGAAAGTCTGCCTCTCCCCCCGCCAAGTAGCGCAAAGTCTCGATGTCCTGAGTATAGCGCGGATTGAGCCGTGGGTCCCATGGGGAAGCAGATGCGAAGACGTATGGCAAGAAGAGGCGGAGCGTAGCATACACCAGCACACCGCCCAACAGCAGATGGCCGCTGAGACGCGCCAGCAGACGTCCGGTCAGGGCCAAGGCCGGTGATTGCGTTTCCCGCCAGGCACGCAACATGAATGCAACGCCGATCGGAACGGCAAGCGTCGCTACGCCAAGCTTGCTTGCCAGGGCCATGCCGGCAATGACGCTGACACCGACGAGGTTGTACCATCGGCCATCTTCTTGCCAGCGGAGCGCCCACCAGAGCGCAAACGTAGCGAAGAATGTTACCCACGTGTCGGCAGTATAGAAGTGAGCTTGCTGGATCGCCTGCACCGCGCAGGCGTAGAGAGCGGCGGCCAATGCTCCTCCCCAGCGGCCGCTCAGACGGCGAGCAATGAGGAAGACTAGCAAAATAATGAGGACATCCAAAGTGGCCGTGAGGAAGCGACCGACGAGGTGAATGCCGTCGTAGGCATCTTTGTCCACAATGCCGGCCGCGGCCTTGGTGACGAACATAGGCAGCGTGCCGTAGACGAAGGAGCCAACGCCCTGGTTGTATGGATTGAGGGGCGAGGTCTCCGTATCGAAGTACTGCAAGGGAGATCCCGGCCACTGCACCTGCGCCGTCGTAATGGTGATATGGCGTTCATCCGGATGGAGGTGCGTGCTGGCATCCCAGTCCAGGCCGGTGAACCGAAACCACGCGCCGACCAACAGCGCTGTGGCGAGAAGCAGCCACGGTCCGAATCGCCATATACCATAGATTCCCAGGCTAAACACATCTCCGGCGAGCGCGCGGTCGGAGCGGCGCTGGCTCCTGGATGCAGTTTCGGATGTGCCAGGGCTACTCATTCCACTTGCAACTCTTGGCGTGACCCTTGGGAAGCAGCCGGCGGCTCGAATTTGCGGTCGTCCTCGACAACCCTGTTCGTGCGATATAGCTCTTCGTGCAAGTCTATGGTGCGCTCGTAGTCGAAAACATGGGCGATCTCGTGGGGTGACTGCGTGTAGCGGCCGGGGTCTTCTAGCACTGCCAGCAACGCCGCGGCCAGAGCATCGCTGTCACCTGGCGGCACAATGCGTCCCATGCCGGTGAGGCGCACCGGTTGGCGACAGCCGGGAAGATCGGACGCGACGACCGGTGTGCCACACAGCATGGCTTCAACCTGCACGATGCCAAATGACTCCATCGGGCTTGTGCTCGGAAGCGCCAGAACAGCACACGCCGCGTAAAAGCAGGCAAGCGACTTCCCTTCCAGATGTCCCAGTAGCACAACTCGATCCCCCAGTGCGTCAAGTTGAGGACGCAAACGGGCGTAGTAGCTTTCACCAACGACATTGCGGTAGTCACCTGCAATCACCAGACGTGCGTGCGGCACGCGGCATTGCACTTTAGCTAGGGCGTCGAAAAGCACATGGAGGCCTTTCTGCTCGGCAAAGCGACCGGCAAACCCTATGAGCGTTCCGTCAAGATCATGTTGCAGGCGAAAGGCAGCGATGTCTGCCTCAGTTGGGGCGGCTACCGTGACCGGCGGGTGAATAACCAGTGCCTTTCTGAGTAAGGGGGAAAGGAGGTACGAGTGTCGAGCAAAGTCCCACGTGTAGGAACACAGCCAGTCAGCGTGCCGCGCCGCAACGCGCTGCATCACGTTGACCGCGGCACTCGCGAGCCGGTTGACAACCCCCGCAGGCAAATGAAGATCGGTATGGACTGTGAGGATAAGCGGTTTGCGCCTGCGATTCATGATGGCCGCATATGCAGCTTCAAAAAAGGGGAGGTGGATGTGAATTACATCGTGCTCCTGCAAGTACGCGCCCAGAACACCAAAGAACGCGGGCATCACCGGCCCTTTGCTGACGCGAAAGAGTACTGGAAGCCGTACGATGCGAACGCCCTCCAACAACTCCTCCGCACTCAGCGCAGAGTCGTGACGGGAGGTAAGCACTGTAACCGTATGGCCGCGCTGAGCCAGCTCCCGAGCGACGCGGTGCATGTAGGCGGTAATGCCACTGCTGTGCGGCAGATAATACGTAGTGAGATATAGGATGCGCATGGCGGACTTCCTACATGCACGCGCTCGACGGTAGGAGTTTGGCGTACATGTGACATCTCGTGGCAGGAATTGAAGTTGCGCGGCAGTTTGAAATGCGCCTCTGCAAAACGTAGCATTGCCCTGCGAGCGCACGAAGAACGACGTAGGCTAGACTGTATTCTGTGATAGCTTGTATGCTACTACGATTCGGTGCACCTCGCTACGTTGAGAAACAGCCACGGCGCGGTATGCCGCCGGCCGGGGTGGTGCCGCGCCGATGCGCATTGCGAGCTGGACGTAGGAGAACTTCAGTCACAGGCACGTCCTTAGCGCAGATGTCTTTGTGAGGGAAAAACTGGGATAGTCAAGCATGACACCTTCTCTTGACGAGTCCATTGCCGGATACTTGGCACGTGAAATCGACCCTGCGTTTGCCGCAAGAGCCGCGATGATCCTGCGCCATCTTCAACCCGCCGGCAGTGGCCACATTCTCGACGTCGGCTGCGGTCGTGGATTCTATGTGAAAGCTCTCAACACGCTCTATCCCCAGGCCGGTGTAATCGGCATAGATTTCAACGCAGACTACGTCGCCGCGGCCAAGGTGCAGACACAGAATACAGCCGTAGATCTCGGCCGTGCGGACGCTTGCGCACTGCCATTCGGAGCGGGTGCGATTGATGCGGTTGTGTGCTCCGAAGTGCTGGAACATATCGTCGAAGACGGGGCTGCGCTTGCGGAATTACATCGTGTGCTCGGCGATAGCGGACTGCTACTCATCTCGGTACCTCACGCGAAGTATCCATTCCTGTGGGACCCATTGAATTGGATTCTCGAACGCGCTTTTGGCACGCACGTGCCTGCGCATATTTGGTGGCTTGCCGGCATTTGGGCGGATCACGTGCGGCTCTATTCGGCGGAAGAGATTACTCGCAGCGTTCGTGCGGCCGGGTTTGTGATCGAGGAGTTGTGGTTTACAACGCCGCGATGCCTGCCGTTTGCCCACTTCTTGCTATACGGTATCGGCAAGAACATCATTGAAAGAGGATTCTGCACATCGTGCAATCGGTTCGGTCAAGAAGAGAAGAACTCTCGCTGGATTTCCTGGGTGCGGCGTCTGGTAAACGCGTTTGACGATCCACAGCCGATTCGCACTGAGAGTTCTCCCTCCGTGGGCATCGTTATCAAAGCGCGTAAAGGGAGAAAAGAGGCGGTGAGCGCCTGCAAATGAGCCTTATCTGCATTGAGACGGGCATTTGCCCAATGACAGCTACGTCTACCGGATGGATACGCGTACGACCCAAGTCCGCCAAGGTGGGTTGTGCTGCAAGGGATGCGAGCACTCGCCAAACTAGGATGGGGATGTGGGAGCGGGATCAGGCGCAAGTATTCGTTCCCTGATTGAGCCAACTTCCAACACCCCAAAGCGCTTCAGCAGAGTGAATTCCAGCTCCACTCCGCCGAAGCGGGAGGTGGTCCAACGCATGAGATACGTGTCCGGCTCCAGGGTGCCTTGCCAGGTGGCTAACGTTGCTTCCTCATCCACCGCCAGTCGCCCTATCGGTAGTTCTGCGAAGCGTGCGAGCAACTGCTCCGAGCTATTGAACACCTCACCGCGGCCGTCGATTTCTTCGTCATCGGTATAGAGTCGCTCTCCCACATTCCGCACCACAATCGTTATGTGCGTTGCCCCTTGCGTATCGAGACGCACACTGCTGCTAAACGCCAAACGAGGACCTTCGCTATCGCCGAGCGAACAGCCGGTCAGGAACACGCACACGAGTGACAAAGCACCCAGAGTCGTGAGAATGACCTTGAAACTGCGCCTATGCCGCACGTACGTGTCCCTCCCGGAAGCGAAATGTGTCAGTCGCGCCTCGTGTGGAGCAATTGCCTCATTGCGTCACGATTGGCAAGAGTTCTTGGCTGAGGTCACGGGGTCCCATTACGGCGAGTTTTGCGGCGTTGGAAGGGAAGAGTCGCTTAGCCACGCGCTGGATATCGTCCACGGTCACCGCCTCGATGCGGGCAACGGCTTCATCAGGCGTGATGAGTTCCCCGTGGAGAAGCTCGCGCACGCCGCCCCAACCGGCCACACTTTGCGTGCTTTCCAAGCCGAGCAGGAGGTGTCCTTTTGTAAACTCCTTCGCTTTCCGCAGCTCCGTCTCCGGCACGGGCTCAAGCAGACCGTGTACTTGGTCCATGATGCAGCGCAGGGCATCCGCTGCATGATCGGGATCAACGCCGCCATAGATGGTAAAGATGCCGGTGTCGAGTTGGTGGCGCGGGTAGGAGCCGACGCTATAGGCCAGACCGCGCTTTTCTCTGACCTCCAGGAATAGGCGTGAGCTCATGCCCTCACCCAGTATGGTATTGAGCAGGCCCAGCGCATACCGGTCTTCATCGAACATCGAGAGGCTCGGGAAGGAAAGCAGCATGGTCATCTGCTCGACGGATTCTCGCGCTTCGCCGATGGCATTGGGTCCTGCATCGGTTTCAGTCCAGGGCAGGTAGTCCCCCGGCGCGCCGTTCGTCCAAGCGCTGTAGAGGCGTTCGGCATCGGCCACCACCTGCTCGTGGGTGATGTTGCCCGCTACTGCCAGCACGGTATTCTCCGGACTATACATGCGGCCGCGGTAATCGTGGATCATCTCCGGCGTAATGGCTTGCACGGTTTCGGCGCTGCCGCCAATATCTCTGCCCAGGGGGTGCCCCGGCCAGCAGATCTGATCGCTCAGGATGCTGACCCAACTGCGGGGATCGTCATGATACATGCGCAGTTCTTCCAAGATGACGCCTTGCTCGCGCTTCAGTTCTTCATGCTCGAGCAGCGGGTTCAGGAAGATGTCGGCGAGCAAGTCCATCGCCAATGTGTAGTGCGGCTGGGCCACGCGGCACCAGTAGTCGACGATTTCCTTATCCGTGCTGGCGTTCATCGATCCGCCAACACCCTCGATGGACTCACTGACTATCTGCGCCGTCGGCCAACCTTTGCTGCCTTTGAAGAGCATGTGCTCAAACACATGGGCGATGCCGGCTTCAGGGTCGCGCTCATAGCGAGACCCGGCACGCACAAGCACGATCACCGAGACCGAGCGCGTGTGCGGAAGTGTGGCGGAGACTACGCGCATACCGTTTGCCAAGGCAGTCTTATCGAACATAGACAAGCAATCCTTCGTCTTTCAGTTTCACGAAACGAAATCTCAATTGGTGTCGCACCTGACACTGATTCCCATCAAGACCCATTGTACTCTACCCTGTGATTCTGCACGTGCTGGCCGCGATACGACGCCTCGCGCGCCCGACTACGAGACGAATCGCACGAGTGATTGCTTTACACTCCGTTTTCAAACATGCTATCGTTGAGTTTGAGCGATACTACAATTAATGAAGTATCGCAACCGCGTTGTGTTGCTTGAATGGCACGACGCGTTGCAGGGGATGAGGCTCTGGACTTCTACCAATAAGACTTTTGCGCTTTTTTCACCAGAAGGGCGGGGACTTCCCCCTCTCCCTGGGGAGAGGGCCGAAGTGAGGGGTTGCCAGGTGTCGATAGTGTAGGCATTCAGGTGCCTGACGGAGCTACGTGGCAGCTTCACTCAGACAGAGGATTAGGGCGAGTTCCATGCAATCCCGCTCGCTTGGTTGAACTACGTAAAGAACTCAAAACAGGCTGCATCACACTAACGCAGGACATTCGGCACAATCAAGAAACTGAGAGAGAGGCATTAAGGCATGGCTGTGAATGGGACTCCGCAAACCGACGACCTGGTAAACGCACTGCGCGTGGTGCAGGACCCCGATCTGCATAAAGACATCGTTACACTGAACATGGTGCGGGAAATGACCTTCGAGAAGGGCACGGCGGCCTTTCAGTTGGTACTGACTACCCCCGCCTGCCCCATGAAGGAGCACCTGGAAAACGAGTGCCGGAAGGCGCTTTTGGGCGTGCCCGGCGTACAGGCCGTGGAGATCGATACGCGGTCGGAAGTGGCCAAGCGCCTGGCCCCTGAGTCGGCGGAATTCTTGACGGATGTAAAGAATGTGCTCTTCGTTGCCAGCGGCAAGGGCGGCGTGGGCAAGTCCACCACCGCCGTGAATCTGGCAATTGCGCTGGCGCAGACCGGCGCGGAGGTTGGTCTGCTGGATGCCGACGTCTACGGCCCGAATATTCCCATGATGATGGGATCGCAGGCGCAACTGCGCGGCGCGGGCAGCAAGGTGATCCCCGCTGAGGCTTACGGCATTACGCTCATGTCGGCCGGTTTCGTCATCAAGCCGGAGCAGGCCATGATCTGGCGCGGGCCTATCGTCCATCGCCTACTCACGCAATTTCTTGGCGACGTCCACTGGGGCGAGCGCGACTACCTGGTGGTCGACCTGCCGCCCGGCACCGGCGACGCCCCCCTCAGCCTGGCGCAGTCCATTCCCGGCGCGGGCGCGGTGATCGTCTGCACGCCGCAGGACGTAGCTCTGGCCGACGCCCGCAAAGCCATCGGCATGTTCCAACAACTGCGCGTGCCCATCCTGGGCATCGTGGAGAACATGAGCTACTTCCTCTGCCCCCACTGCGACGAACGTACGGAAATCTTCAGCCACGGCGGCGCGCGCCAGGCGGCGGAAGCCATGGGCGTGCCCTTCCTCGGCGAGGTGCCCCTGAACGTGGCCATCCGCGAGGGCGGCGATGAAGGCAAACCCATCGCAGCCACGCAACCGGACTCACCCCTGGCCGCCATCTACCGCGACGTAGCAGGAGCAGTAGCCCAACAAATCAGCATCGCCGGCCAAGAGGGTGTAGTAATCAACTAGCGGTATACAGACTGGCTACTTTTCTTCAGTGTGATGGCAACTCAGAGCAGGCTGACACAGGCCAGCCATGAGTATGCTATACCGTATAGTCGGGGCGCAAGTGCGTACATTACAGAGAATAACTCCTACCCCCGAACAACTCAGAATATTGACTGATGCTCAACCGGGCTTCCGACTGATTCGAGGTGCTGCAGGTAGCGGCAAAACTACCGCAGCGTTGCTTCGCCTCCGACAGCTATGCAATTCGCGTCGGAATCGACGTGCGCGCTTAGGTTCTATAGATCCTGTGCGAGTTCTGGTACTAACATTCAATCGAACATTGAGAGGGTACATTAGTGAGCTCGCAGCAGAGCAGGTCGACATTTTGGATGACATCGTCCTCGATGTTGAGACTTTTGGGTATTGGGCGAGGAGTCTTCTTGAGGAACCAAACATCCTAAAGGACGACGGACGTCAGTGGATATGTTCCTTACTGAGAGAGGCAGGTGTTCCTTTTGAAAATCAGGAATACTTCTACGATGAGGTCAAGTACGTCCAGGGCAGGTTCCCGCTTGGACACCGAGACAGGTATCTAAATGCAACGAGGTCTGGACGTGGAAGAGCGCCAGCGGTCCCTCGAGAACTTCGTCACAAGATTTTGGACCAAGTTATTGCTCCGTATGAAATAATGAAAGCAGAGAAAGGCACGGTCGATTGGAATGACGTTGCGCTAAAGGCCGCGAGAGTGCCTTGTCAAGGTTATGACATTGTGGTTGTCGATGAAACGCAGGATCTTTCCGCAAACCAGATCCGCACCATCTTGGCGCACTTGAATGAAGATCACGTGACCACATTCATAATTGATACTGCGCAACGAATCTATGCCCAAGGCTTCCAGTGGGGAGAACTAGGCATTGATATGAGGAGGCAAGGGATGGCCTTTAGGCTTGCTCGCAATCATCGTAACACGGCGGAGATCGCACGGCTTGCTTCTTCACTTGTTTCAGACTTACCACCAGACGCTGACGGTGTTGTTCCAGACGAGGAGTCCTGCCAGATGTCTGACATACGCCCCCGAGTAGTGGTGGGCAAGTATAGCGCGCAGATTGACTACATGCTTGATCAGGTGCAACCTTTTCTCCACACTAGCGAAACCATCGCAATTCTCCAGCCTTGGGGCGGGGGCTGGTTCGACTGCCTAAGAAATACATTGGGAAAGCGGAATATTCGATATTGCGAGCTAACTCGAAACCCAGAGTGGCCGACGGGGCCGGAACTGGTTGCGTTGTCTATGATCCATTCGGCGAAAGGCCTTGAATTCGATCATGTTCTATTGCCTGGACTGAGCAACGAGGTTACACCACACGGCAATGAGGATGGGGACGGCACACTCGAGTCACTACGTAGATTGGTAGCAATGGGAGTGGGGCGTGCGAGAAAGACTGTCATGTTGGGCTATAAGCCGGGTGAGCGCTCTTCAGTGTTCGACTACATTGATTCTGAGACTTACGATCTCGTAAAGGTCTAGAGTGGTATCTGAACGAGACTGCATTCCGGCTCGGCCTAGAACTGTGGAAGAGATCGATCGTCTTCCGGGTTGCCCGGCTATCGCAGTAGCTGCGGAACGTCGTAGGATCAGCCAGGTGGTTCACTTCACTACAACGACAGGCGCAGTTGGGATCATAGCCGCAGAGGCAGTCAAGAGCCGAAAACGGGTGTCCAGCGACAAATACCTTGAGCACGTCTATCAACCGAATGCAGCTCATCGAAAAGACCCGGAATGGCTTGACTATGTTAATCTCTCAGTAGAGCGCATCAATAACTGGATGTTTAGTCATTCAACGAAATGGCACCCTGTGGAGCACAACCCTTGGGTCATTCTATCGTTTCGCCCTTGTGTTCTTACCCACCCTGGCGTTGTGTTTACTACGACCAACAACATATATCCTGCCTGTAAACGTGCGGAGGGCTTAGCTGGATTCTCCTTAATGTTCACGGACACGGTACTCGGTCGCTATGATGAGCGTCACAGTCGCACCGACGGCATGTTGGCAGCTTGGCCCACTGACCGACAAGCTGAAGTCCTATACCCGGGTGAACTGTCTTGCGATCATCTACAGCAAATTGATGTACAGCTAGAACGGTCTCTGGAGGATATTGAAGGGGCTTTGGGAGTCCTAGGTCTAGACGTTCCAGTATGTCTTGCACCGGAGGTGTTCGAATGACTGAACCACGGTTGTTTGATGACGGTGTAAAGCTGAGTGGGAGGGGGGGGTCAAGCCACACCCAAGACGAAGAGTCCAGTGCCATCAGCCATTCTGAAAGAGTTCAACGATCTGCGCTCTGGGCAGCATACGGTGACGCTCTTGGCTGGATTAGCGAGTTGACGGACAAGAGAGGACTTGAGAGGCGCACGGCGGGTCAGCCTCTTTGCCAACCCATCGAGTGGAAGCGGCGGATAGGGGGCCGCGTAGGTGTCACTGCTAACCTTCCGAAAGGGTGTTATTCGGATGATTCGCAGTTGCGGCTAGCTACCGGCAGATCTATCCGCGCAGACGGCTTTGACGTAGAGGCCTTTTCCAAAGTTGAACTCCCGGTTTGGTTAAGCTATGCGCTTGGAGGAGGCAAGTCCACGAGTGCCGCAGCTTCGAACCTTGCCCGGCCACGGGTACAGTGGTTCGCCAACACTTACAAAGGGTGGACTGACTCCGGGGGCAACGGCGCCGCGATGCGCATTCAGCCGCACGTTTGGGCTGCGCACGCTCTCAATGATCCGACAACTTTCCTGCCAGACGTTGTACGCAATGCCATTTGTACTCACTCTCACCCGGACGGGATGATGGGTGCGGTTCTTCACGCATTAGCACTTGCCCATGCGCTGAACGCTGGAGACTACCCGACATCTGACGACCTTATGGATGCTTTAGAAGTTGCTGCCAAGATACCCGCGATGATTCAGGGCGACATGGAGATTGGGCAGTACTGGCGAGGATCATTTGAGCACAAGTCCGGCGCATTTGCCGATGCCTGGACACGGGCGATCGACAGTTGCCGGAACACGATTCAAGTTACTGCTGATACGGAAAAGCAGACTGGCTCTGAGCGATACGACGCTCTCGTAGATCGCTTGGACCTTGCCGACCCGGCGCGGCGCGGAAGCGGAATGCTAACAGCAGTGGCAGCAGTAGGCTTAACCTGGTGCGAGCCACAACCCGAAGCAGCATTGCGAATTGCCGCCAACGCCATTGGTACTGACACCGATACGATCGCAACCATGGCTGGCGCTATTCTTGGCGTGAATGCTGAAACGGATCCACCTGTTGAAGTTCTGGATTCTGCACTCTTTAGGTCAGAGGCCGAACGGCTATCTGCAATCGCGAATGGCAAAACACCAAAGGATTATCAGTATCCAGACCTACTCCACTGGGTCGCGCCGAAAACACGCGCAGATGCTTTGGTCCACTTGGATAATGGCGACCTGCACGTTGTCGGCTTGGGGAATGCTAAAGCGGTCAAAGAACCCATACCGTCATCGGTGGATGGCTTTGAGTGGCAGTGGGTCAAGCTTGAGATTGGTCAAACCTTGCTCATCAAACACCGCAAGCATCTCGCGAGCAAAGGGGGTAAGTTCGGCAGCCTCCCGGTCAAACAACCTGAGAAGTCATCTCAGCCGATTGCAAAGGACCTTATTCAGATTACTGAGAGCGTGCAACGCGCAGACGACGGCCCTTCGCGTGTGGCACATCCTTCCCAGTATCCACCGAAGGATCGTTCGCAACAGTCAGAGCGTCAACCAGATATCGAAGCCATGATTGACTATCTTGAGAAGCATAAGTACGCAGACGAGGATGTCGGTCGAGCGATTCGCCGAGTGACCAAGAAGTGTTCTACCGCTCAGATCGCAGTATTTTTGGGAGTGTTGATAGACCGACTTCGTGAACTCCCTGCCCCCCCCCCGCCTAAACAGAAAAAATGAACTCAACTGCAAGCGTCCGACTATGGTGGTTAGCCCCAACGGTATCGTATATACAGGGCGTACTGGCACGGAGTGTGCGGGTTGCTGGGCATATGTTTCAGGATTGAGGCCATAGACTAAGGGCTCATTGCCCTTTCTACTTGCCAGGCAAGGTCTAAGAGGGTGTTTCCAAAGGGTGTCATGAAGGAGCTAGGCGACGGATCATAAGATGAATCATAGCTATGTGTACCCAAGCCTCGGTTGTCTCGGTCAGGGCTTCGTAATCCTTGCTCAACCGACGAGAGCGTCCGAGCCATGCCAATGTTCGCTCAACGACCCATCTTCGCGGCAACACCTCAAAATGATGCCTGTCTCTCGGACGCCTCACAATCTCCAAGACCCAGCCCGATAAGGACATCACCCAATCAACCAATTGACCAGCGTAACCAGCGTCCGCCCAGATCAATCGCAGGTACGGAAACCTTCCTACCAGCTTATTGATGACCAACTTTGCACCATCTCGGTCCTGAATGTCAGCTGGGTGGACCACGACGGCCAGCAACAGCCCTATCGTGTCCACGGCGATGTGACGCTTGCGACCCATCACCTTCTTACCAGCATCATAGCCGCGAGGCCCCCTTTTTCCGTCGTCTTTACAGACTGGCTAGCTATGATCGCTGCGCTGGGGGACGGGCTTCTGCCCTCTGATTGTCGGACGTTGGGACGCAATGCCTCGTGGACTCCTTCCCAAGTTCCGTCCAGCGTCCATCTGCGAAAGTATTTGTACACTGTCTGCCAGGGTGGGAGATCGTGTGGAAGCATACGCCACGGGCATCCGGTACGCAGAACATACACGATGCCATTGACTATCTCTCGTATATCGACTGTGCGTGGCCGTCCTCCAGGCTTGGCGGGCGGGAGTAAGGGAAGCAGAATGTCCCACTCTTGGTCGGTAAGGTCGCTGGGGTATGGTTTGCGTTTCATACATCAAGTCTAATACAACTCTAATACTTTGGAAACACCCTCTAAGAGACCGTGTCGTGCTTTTCGGTTAGGGGAGCGGCTCACTCGGGGTCTTGCCGGTTTGGTCGATGGCGATCGCAATGGCCTCAATTGCATTGGGAGGATCGATGGGGTAGTGCTCGTCCTCGTAGCGTTCGACTTGGCTGACAAGTGAATCGAGTTCGACTCGATGGGGGTGATTCGGATCCGTTTCCTGCCCCTGTGGCCCTGACAGGGCGTCCATGAGTTCGGAAATCCGGGCCAAAGCTGCGTCGTATTCAGCCTCGCTGCTAATTGTTTCGGTCTTATTCATGGTTAGATTTCCTCCGCGTTGATACGGTCATACGCGGCATGGGTGCCGATAAACCGTACGTATACCACGCGACCGGGGTAGAACACTTTCACCACAAGCCGATAGTCGTTGTGTTTGATCCTAAACACTATGCGATAGTTGGGAAGGATGCTTGCGTCTGGAAAGTGCTCCTTCACCTGTGCTGGCGTCTTCCAATCTAGCTTCTTGACCTTTTTGTGCCAATCGCGCAAAGGGTCTGCTGCACTTGAGTGGCGCTCCCAAAACTCCCTGAGCGTCCTTTTAGATACAATACGCACAACGCGTGGTCAAGACTCCCTTTTGGTCAATTATACACTCCGCGCATATAGCGACATATTCTTCAAATACCTCTTTGGTCACCTTGCCTCTGCCCCATGCGCTCGTCTCGTTTCGGTACGTGGTAGCGGCTTGTGCGACGTGACCTCAGGAAACCTTGTCGTGCTCTTTGGTAAGGGAGGCCAGGTCAGTCGGAGCCTTGCCGGTTTGGTCCATATGGTATTCCATAGCCACACTAGGGCTTGGTGGATCAATCGGGTAGTGCTCCGCTGCATAGACTTGGACTAGGTCAACGAGCATCTCAAGCTCGTCGCCCTCAGGCGTGTCTTCTTCTGCGTGGAATAACTCACGAATCCTAGCAAGCGCAACTTGGTATTCCTGTTCCGTGCGTATGGGATCGGGGTTTGCCATCCTTAGACCTCCTGGACGTCTATGCGGTCGTAGTCCGAGTGCGAACCGATGAAGCGGATGTCAACTAACTTGCGATTGTAGTCGATTTCTACTACCACTCGATAGCGATTGCCCATGATTCTGAAAGCGGCGCAATTCTTGCCAACTAAACTTGCTCTGCCATGGAGTTTCTTCAGTTTGGCGGGTGTGCCCCAAGCTTCGTTTCGCGCTCGGTCATACCAAGCTTCTAGTTGCTGCCTGGCACTAGCGTGGCGCTTTAGGGACTCAAAGAGGTATTCCAGGTTGATGATACGCACAATGTGAACTCAGTGCTCCCGTCCATTGCAAGTATACACCCTCCCTGTCGCAGGATACCTTGAGAATTTCTTGCCGAGTCCACGGGCTTAGTAAGCAAGTTAGCTGATGCGAGCGCAAATACAGGCAAGACTCAAGCAGCAGGACAACCTTGGTCAGCACAATCCAATACGCTTGATGTTTGCGGAGACTTGGCTGGTCTCCGCTAGCTCGCGCCGGATTTGCCGAGAAAGACTTGGGTGAGGATGTCGGTTTCGCGGATGGTGTCGGGGGTGCCGGTGAAGACGACGCGGCCCTTATCGAGGACGTAGGCGCGGTCGACGATGTCGAGCACGCCTTTGATGTTGTGCTCCACGATCATGATGGTCGTCTTGAGCCGCTCGCTGATCTCGGAAACGCGCTCGAAGACCTCTTTGACCACGATGGGCGCCAGGCCGAGGGTGGGTTCATCGAGCAGGAGCACGTCGGGACCGGCCATGAGGCCGCGGCCCAGGGCGAGCATTTGCTGCTGTCCGCCGGACATCGCGCTGGCGAGGTCGCGGCGCTTGCTCTCCAAGATTGGGAAAATGCGCATCACTGACTCGAGACGGCGCTGTTTCTCCGCCTTGTCTTTCAAGTGGAGGCAGCCCATTTCCAGGTTCTCCTGGATGGTGAGATGCGTGAAGACGCGCCGGCCCTGTGGCACGAATGCAATGCCTTCTTTCACGATCTCGTGGGTCTTTGCCGCCAGCCGTTCCCGCCGCCACAGGACTTCACCCGAAACCACGGGCGCCAGCCCCATAACAGCCTTGAGCACCGTGGACTTGCCGGCGCCGTTAGGGCCCATCACGGCCACGACTTCGCCTCTGCGCACCCCCAGCGAAACGTCATCGAGCGCGACCACGGCGCCGTAGTGCACGGAGATGCCGGAGAGCTCGAGAATGGGCGCGTCGTTCGTGATGGTACCGGCAGCAGGCGGATTGGGGTCCTGCGCCTGGGCTGTCTCTTGTGGAGTATCCATTGTGAAGTCCTAGCTCGAGTTTCTCGCGATTTGAGTTTGCGGCGTGTGTTATAGCAATCTGAAAGTGCTCTGGAGTATTCCCCTCACCCCGGCCCTCTCCCCGAGGAGAGGGGGCAGGAGTGGTTCCTGATTAGTAGGTTGTGGGGGTGCCCATTGTGTTGTCCTTAGTCGAGATTCTCGCGGATTGAGTTTGCGGCGTGTGCTTTTGCAATTTGAAAGTGCTCTGGAGTTTTCCCCTCACCCCGGCCCTCTCCCAGTGGGAGAGGGGGCAGGAGTGGTTTCTGTTCAGTAGGCCGTGTCAGGTGTTTTTTTACACCTAGAGTATTCCTGCATTGGATTCAGTCAGGGAATAGGTATCTGCCTGTAGCTTCAGTTCATCCCCAGCGGGAGCTTTCTAGCACACTCGTCGCTTGAGTTCACGCTCCCAAGTAGGCTTCGATCACCTTCGGGCGGCTCAATACCTCGTCCACTGCTCCTTCCGCAAGCAGGCTGCCGCTATCCAGGATAATAAGGTGATCGGACAGCTCACGCACGATATCCATATTGTGGGAAATGAAGACGATGGTATCGCCCTGTTCACGCATGCGGTTCATGATTTCCTTCACCTTCTCCACCATCTCGGGGAAGAGGCCGGCAAAGGGCTCGTCGAAGAGGTAGATATCGGCCTCCATAGCCATAGCGCGGCCGATTTCCAATAGCTTGCGCTGACCGTAGGAAAGATTCATGGCCAGGGCATCCCGCTTATCCCAGAGGCCGACGTTCTCCAAGATGCCGCGCACCTTATCCCGTTGCGCGGGCTTTACGCGCTCCAGCAGCGCGCGAAAGGGTCCGCGTTCGGACAGCACCACCATGATGTTGTTCCACACGGTGACCTGGTCGAAGAGTCGCACTTCCTGGAACGTGCGGGTCAAGCCGAAGGCGGGGTTGTCGTGGGCTTTTACCACCTTCAGGCTGGTGCCGGCTACAATGACGATGCCTCCGTCCAGCGGCAGCACGCCGCTCAGGAGGTTTACCAACGTGGACTTTCCCGATCCATTCGGCCCGGCGATGCTGGTCAGGCCCCGCTTGGGAATGGAAATAGAAAGTTTCCGCACGGCCCGCACGGCGCCAAAATTCTTGGAAATGCTATCCGTCTGAATGACATACGGATCGTCGATCTGTTCAGCACCGGGTCTCATAGCTTATACCTCCCAACCAAGCCCTGAGGCCGGAAGAGCATCAACAGCACTAACAGTATGCCCAGCACGACCAGTCGCGCTTGGCCGACGTGAATAGTGGGCAGGAACGGCAGAAAGCGCATGCCCTCTTCTAGAAGCACAAAGGCCATGGCACCGAGAAGCGAACCCCATATGGTGGCCAGCCCACCAAGAATCACGATAGCGACCAGCAGCATTGATTCAAGCAAAATGAATGAATTCGGGTCTACAAACGTTGTCCAGCTTGCAAAGAGCCCGCCGGCCAGACCTGCCATCATGGCCGATATTGTCCATACCGCGAGCTTATAGTGGGTAGTTCGGAAGCCAAATACCGCAATCGCCTCCTCGTCCTCGCGGATGGCGGTGAGCACGCGACCGAACGAGGAGGTCACGATGAGCCAGGAAAGCAGCACGACGATCGCGAGAATCGCGAGGGCGAATATGAGGAATCCTAATTCGTCGTCAAGCGCCCAGCCGCCTACCGCCGGCCGGGCAATTTCGTGAATGCCGAACGCTCCACGCGTGAGCCCCCGCCAATTCAAGAAGATGTTAAAGCTGATAATGGCAAATCCAAATGAAACGAGCACGTAGATATCGTCTCGGAAGCGATTGAACACCACGCCCACTGCAATGGCGATTATCCCGGCGAGCAGTACGCCCACAGGCAGCGCCGCGAAGAAGGGCCAGCCAAACGTGGGGATGGCCTCGGTGCGCAGTTGTTCGTACTCAGCTCGCGAGGTGAGGATCGCCACGGTGTACGCGCCGATACCGAAGAAGCCAACGTGGCCCACCGAGAGCAAGCCGGTAAACCCCACGACGAGGTTCAGGCTGACGCTGAGTATCGCCCAGATGGCAAAGACGGTGCCCACCGTAATGGCAAACCCTACCCCTTGCCACAGCATGAAACCAAGCGCCCAGGCGATAATGAGCAAATTTGCCCACAGTTCCAAGTTGCCCTTGGCGGATGCCAGGAGTGCCTGGGAATTGCCAAGAAGCCGCGTGGGCTTGCTGCTGCTCTCTGCGTTTGTCTGCATGCGCCTACTTTCTCGGCAGAAGGCCCGTGGGCCAGAAGGAAAGGAAGAGAATCAGGAGTAAGAAGGAGATGACGTCTCTCCACTCTCCCGCTAAGTCCCAGATGCCGAACTGCTCGATCATGCCCAGCACGAACCCGCCAACAATGGCGCCTTGCAGGTTGCCGATACCGCCGACCACAGAGGCGATCCAGCCTTTCAAGAGGAGCAATAATCCCATTCTGGGCTGAATGGCTGTGTCATGGCCGCTCAGCAGTCCGGCCATGGCGGCATAGATTGCGCCGATGAAGAAGACGACGGCAATGACCGTGGTAGTATTAATGCCCACCACTTTCGAGACTTCTTCATCATCGCCAATTGCACGCACTGCCTTGCCGAAGGCGGTCTGCTTGAGTAGAAATTGCAGAAACAAGAAGCCCACGAGCGCCACACCCACGGTGAAGACGTTGAAGCCTTTGATAGTGGCCCCGGCGATGGCCAACGGATCGTTGCCAAGCGCCTCCGGCAGTGGGCGCGGCGTGCTTTCGAAGACAATGCTCGTGAGTGCCGTGATTGCCAGCAGGATACCGAGCGACGCGACCAGCATTATAAGGGGCGACCGCGACCGCTCTCGCATGTATACGTATAGCCCCCGATAGAAGGCAAGACCGACGATGCCCGCCAGAAAGCAAGAGAGCCCCCAACTCAAGTAGAGCTTAGAATCGGGAGTGGTGGCGATGAGATAGCCGCAGTATGCTCCCAGAGCCGCCGCCACGAGGCCGGTAATGCTCACGAGCCCCAGCAATACGCGGCCGGCGCAAACTCCCTGCAAGACCTGGTACAGAGACCAGGTGAAAGCCACGGCTACACCGATTGCAATCACCGGACTTAGGGTGAGGTGCAGGTCTTTGGGAAACGAAAGTACATAGCCCGTATAGACGCCTGCTCCTGCCGCCACGAGGCCCAGGATGGCGCGCAGGACGATTGGGCTAAAACGCGCACGGAAGCGTGGGTACAGGCTCTCGTAGAGGGCCCAGGCCACGACACCGGCGGTCACCGCGGCGAACAGGACATTCACGAATACGTTGTTTACTGCGTAGAGCCCGCCGAGGGTCTCTTGCGACCGCAGGTAGAAGACGCCGTACGCGCCGAGCGCAGCCGCCGCGCCATAGTAGAGATCGAAGAACCAGACCGTGCTGTAGACCAGGGTAAACCCCATGGCGAGTATGGCGTATACGGCTCCAACGGACAAGCCGTTGAACGCGAACTGCACGGCCTGATCGGGCGACTGGCTTATCTTCCAGCCGACGTAGGCCGCAGCGGCTGCGGTGAGCACGATTGCCAGGAGGTTATTCAGGCTGACACGTTGTGCAATCAAGTGCGTTCTCTCTCAGCAGGATATACGTAGGCGTAGTGGCCACGCGGGACCTGACATGCCGTTCTCTGCCGAAGGCTCCTTTACAAGCCGTTGGAGTGCCTTGCGTGCCATGACGATGTCGAATCCATTGGTCAGTTCGTCCGCAGCGCTCGCCAACCCAATTGGAATAGTGAGTAAGCGGCCGCTTGCCCGCAGACTTGCGTTTTCCGGTCAAGCATACGTCCAAAGGACGGTTGACGTTGTGTCCGCCCCTCCTATTCGGTCGGCGCGCTCCCCAACACCCTGTAGCCGTGGTTTTCCGCCGTCCTTTCGGCAACGGGCAGGACCTCTACGACCAGTCTGGAAAGTCCCACCACTTCGCCGTCGGCGTCGAAGCTGTAGTCGTTGCCGATCGCGCCGCTCCAGGTTATTTCGTACATGCAGTCGCGGAAGCCATCCGCGTCTTGGTCATCGCCGGTTCGTCTGAGACACTCGGCGGCAATGTACACGTTGTCATAGGCGGAGCCGAGGTGCCACGGCAATGTGACGTAGTCGTAGCGTTGCCGGAAGTTTGCCAAGACCTCTTGGGCTTTGGCGTTGTCGGGGTGCAGGTCTGCCGTGATAGCTTTCATCCCGGTGGCGTGGTCGCCGGCGATCTCCAGGGCCGTCGTGCCCACGGAAATCGTCTCGGCGTAGATGGGGCCTGCGTAGCCCAGCTCGCGCGCCTGCTTGATGATGACACCGGCCGCGAACTCGGACTGCGGCGCCAGATGCAGCGCGTCCGGCTGCTCGTCGAACAGTTTGCTCAATTGGGTCCGAAAGTCGGTAACGTCGGACGCGTACGACTCCTGGGACACCACCTGTCCGCCCCGTTTCGTGAACTGGGCCACTGTGGTGCGGCGCACGCCTTCGGCGTAGTCGGTGGCTTCGGTGATGGTAGCCAGCTTGCGGACGCCGTCGGCCCACATCAGGTTCCCGGTGCCGATGCCGACCTCAACGTCGCTGATTTGGGTGCGAAAGATGTAGTCGCCTGCGTTGGCGATGTCCGGGTTGCTCGCCAGCCCCGAGAACAGGATGACCCCGTCGGCCTCCGCCAGCGGGGCGACCCCGAGCATGGCGCCGCTGCAGGAGGTGCCAAGGATAATCTTCACACCGTCGACGTCGGTCAGCTTGCGGTACGCGGCGACCGCTTCCTTGGCGCTGCACTGGGAGTCTTCCACAACGAGTTCAAGCAAGCGGCCGTCAACGCCGCCCGCGGCGTTGATTTCGTCCACGGCCATCTGCTTGGCGCGGATCGCCACGTTGCCGTACGTCTCGCCGGGGCCGGTGAGCGACTCCATCACGCCTATCCTAAAGGGCGGTTCTTCACCCTCCGGCATTTCCTGCTCTGTGACTGCAGCGCCGCCGCAGCCGATGACGAGCAAGGCCAGCAGCGCAAGCGCTATGAGCGAGAAAAGTCGGATCGGCGGTCTTTGACGCATGGCGCAATTCCTCTTTGAACGTGCGCTAGGGCAGCTAATTCGTGCTGGAATATGCCCTGCCCTATTCAGTCGGCGCGCTGCCGAGCACCTTGTAGCCCTGGTTCTCCGGAGTCCGCTCGGCTATGGGCAGAACTTCCACCACCACGTTGGTAAGGCCGACGACCTCGCCGTTCTCATCGAAGCTGTAGTTCTCGCCAATAGCGCCGGACCAAGTGATGGCGTACAGGCAGTCGCGCATGCCGTCAGCGTCCTGATCGTCGTCAGTCTGCTTGAGGCATTCGGCCGTGATGTAGACATCGTCATAGGCCGAGCCCAAGAACCAGGCCAGCGTGACATAGTCATACCGCGCCCGGAAATTGGCCAGCACTTCCTGGCCTTTGGCGTTATTCGGAGAAATATCCGCCAAGATGGCCTTGGCGCCGGCAGCGGCATCGCCGGCGATTTCAAGTGCCGTGGCGCCAACCGGTACGATGTCGGAATATATCTGCCCTTCAAAGCCCAACTCGCGCACCTGCTTGATGATGGTGCCGCCGGTGAACTCAGACTGCGCGGCAATCAGCAGCGCGTCCGGGCTTTCGCCAATCAGCTTTGTGAGCTGGGTCCTGAAGTCAGTGGTATCGGAACCATAGCGTTCCTCCGCCACCACCGTGCCGCCGCGCTTTTCGAATTGCGCCACGGAGGTACGGCGCACACCCTCGGCGTAGTCGGTGGTCTCGGAGATGGTCGCCAGGTTGCGCACACCGTCCGCCCACATGGTGTTGCCAACGTCAACGCCCAATAGGGCATCGCTGATCGACGTGCGGAAGATGTAGTCGCCAGCATTGGCAATATCCGGATTCGTCGCCAAGCCGGAAAAGAGGATTACTCCATCGGCTTCCGCCAGAGGGGCCGCCCCCAGCATTGCGCCGCTGCAAGACGTTCCCAGAATAATCTTGACGCCGTCCACGTCGGTAAGCTTATTGTAGGCAGTAATGGCGTCTTGGGCCGAGCACTTGGAGTCCTCGACTATGAGCTCCAGCATGCGGCCGTTTATGCCGCCCGCCGCGTTAATCTCATCCACGGCCATCTGCTTGGCTTGCACCGCCACGCTGCCATAGGTCTCGCCCGGTCCAGTGAGCGACTCCATCACGCCAACCTTGAAGGGCGGTAATTCCGCCGCTGCCATGTCCTTCTCTTCGTCAGGAGCGGCATCCCCGCCGCAGGCAATCACGAGCGACGCCAGCAGCGCCAGTGCCGCCAGCAGAATAGTTCTTTTCCAGTCTAGAAGTCGCATAGCATGCTCCTCTCTGAGAATGCGTACGATGCCCATATTGTTATGTAATTTAGCAGCTTCCCGTCAATCCCGCAAGTAGGGGGTATGTGGTCAAGAGTCACGCAGTAAGACATCGAGTTCAAATTTGCTAGGTAGCCCGTCAGGTGTTAGTGTTCGTCTTGGGGCGACCTTGTCTTGTGAACTTACTAGCAGAGTAATTTCAGATGTTGACAAACATGCGGCTGGAGAACTTTAAACCCTGGGAGAGCACTGGAGATGTAACGCTTAAGCCGATAACCGGTTTTTTTGGCTCCAACAGTTCTGGTAAGTCTAGTCTCATCCAAAGTTTGCTACTTATGAAACAGACAGTCGATGCTCCTGACCAAGGTATTGTATTTCACTTTGGCGATGAGAATACACTTGTGGACCTCGGCGACTTTGATAGTGTCATACATGAACACGACACGACTAGAGCCCTAAAGATATCTCTCAAGTGGAAATCTAAGGAAAGAATTAGGGTACCCGATGTTTACAAAGGTGGGTTTGTAAGTGAGGGAGAAGAGATTGGGTTTAGTGTTGAAGTAAGAGAGAATACAATCGACTCCAAGAGATCGCTGTTGTTGGAGGAAATGGAATATCAGTTAGCCGACAGTCGATCGTTCGGCATGAAAAAAAAAGATGGTGAGTTTGCATATAGAGTGTACGAGAGGGGCAAGAATCTTGATCTAGCAGAGTCTACTTGGACTCCTGATCGTTATTCACGCCAGTCGAAGTTTTGTGAGTTTCCATATCAGGCTGAAGACCTGTTCGCTGACCGTAGCTTCATATTTGGCCTTAGGTATGAGCTAACAAGGCAACTCCAGGATTTGCGATACGTTGGCCCTTTTCGCATATATCCAAGGCGCATCTATCAGTGGTCGGGTGCCCAGCCCTCAGGGGTTGGCTCCGGTGGCGAGTTTGCAATTGAGTCGATGTTGTCAACTCGCGATGGGAATTTCGAAAGATTGGGTGAAGCGCACCTCACCGTAGAGAAGTATGTCGCACAGTGGCTCAAGCGTCTTGGAATTGTTCATGACTTTCAAGTTGAGCCGCTAGGTGAGGGTAAACGGCTCTTTGAAGTAAAGGTTCGCAAGACCTCTAGTTCGCCAGAAGTCTTTCTCACCGACATTGGGTTTGGCGTATCGCAGATATTACCCGTGTTAGTGCAGTGCTTTTTCGTACGCGAAGGGTCAACGGTGATCCTAGAGCAGCCAGACATTCATTTGCATCCATCGACTCAGGCTGAGCTTGCCGATGTATTCATAGACGCTTGGAATGAACGAAGGACGCAAATCTTGTTTGAGAGTCACAGCGAGCACTTGCTCCGCAGACTGCAGCGTCGAATTGCTGAAGGAGAGATTGATCAAGAGAGGGTGCGTTTGTATTTTTGCTCGACAGACGGCGATGGGACCTCGAATTTGAGCGAACTCGAACTAGACAAATTTGGGAATATTTCAAATTGGCCAGAGGATTTCTTTGGCGACCAATTTGGTGAGATGGCAGCAATGAGCAATGCTGCTATCAAGAGACAGGGACTGGCTCATTGAGTATGCGGAAGTTGGACTTTGTAATGGATACAAATGTCGCCGTCGTTGCTAACGGGAAAGCTGAGCAAGCAGATCAAGAGTGCGTCAGTGAGTGTATTGCCAGGTTAAGCAAACTGCGCAGAGAGTGCATCCTCTTGCTAGATTACGAGAACCTAATTCTGGACGAATACCGTAGAAACCTTCACCCATCAGGTCAACCTGGGCTTGGAGATTCATTTTTCAAGTGGCTCTTCGAGAACCAGGCGAATCCAAAACACTGCCGCAGAATATACATAAGTCCTCACGCAGAACGTGGATTTGTGGAATTTCCAACTGACCCAAGACTGTTTTCTTTTGATCAGGATGATCGAAAGTTTGTTGCCGTAGCTGTTGCCAGTGGGACCGATCCGAAGATTCTAAACGCTTCAGATACGGACTGGTGGCTTCACCGTGTAGCGCTCCAAGATCACGGTGTCGAAGTGGACTTTGTTTGCCCAGAACTAATGGGAGAATGAGCCCAAAAGGTGCTTCTTTTTCTGGCTCTCCGGTATTGTGCCCCTGTGAACTTGGTCACTAGTCCCTGCTCCCAGTCAGATGTTGCCCTACGTGCGCCGAGGCTGCTGTGCTTTTCGCTGCAATGAGGCATGGATATGGAAACTCGCCCATGGCGCGGATGTGTGAGCCGATGGATAATCAATGTGGCTCTTAAGCGCTGAGGTCAAGTGGTAAGTCTATGCCTTACCAGGTCTGATCCTAATACTGCAATCGGAGTGGTAGTGTGGCACGCTATGTGCGGATGTGCTCAAATCTCGCTCCTTTGAGGAAGACAAATTTTATGCCATTGCATTACAACTCGCCAGATACAGCTTCCTATGGATAGCTTTCGTGTCACGGCAGTCTCCTTGTGCAGCCGCCCGGCGTCGCCGCGGGAGAACCTTGATCATCACGCCGCGTGGGTCGTGCGGGCCAAGGCGGAGAATCCCGATCTCATCTGCTTTCCGGAACTTGGTCTGAGCGGCTATTCGATCACACCGGCAATCTGGGAAGCGTCCGAGCCGGTGCCGGGACCTTCCACGCAGGCGCTCGTAGACCTGGCGCGGGAGCACAACGTCATGCTCGCCGCCGGCATTGCCGAAAACGACTGCGATATTGTGTATAACACCTACGTGATCGTGGGTTCTGATGGGTACATTGGCAAGTCGCGCAAGATACACATCCCACCGGCGGAGGTGGGTTACTGGCGCGGCGGCGGCACTCCCCCCGTAATCGACATTGGTGTCGCCAAAGTTGGCGTGAACATCTGCTTCGACAACTGGCTGCCGGAGTCGAGCCGCATGGTGGCGTTGCAAGGGGCTGAGGTCATTCTGGCACCCTACGTCTGGTCGGTCGGTGACTGGGGCGAGCCGCCGGACCACGCCAGCCGCAACCGCGCCTGGAAAGACTACGCCGGCCGCACGTTTCCCGCGCGCGCCATCGATAACGGGGTCTTTCTCGTCGCGATCAACGCCTGTGGGCCGCCGCCAACCGGCGGGAGCGCGCACTACAGTAATCCCATGGTCGTGGTTTACAATCCCCTGGGACAACTGGTGGCGGCCTCGCCGGATGACGCCGATGACGAAGTGATGGTCACTGCCGACCTCGATAAGCAACTCCTCGCCGAGCGCCGCTCGCAAGGCGTCTTCCATCCCCGCTTCCGCCGACCGGAACTCTACGGCATCCTGGCGGAAGGCGACATCGGCCCGCAGGATCCCCGCTAAGCCGGCAACGCGTTTTTGCCCAGAGCAATCGCCGGTAGGTGCAGGTTTGCAACCTGCACGGGGCGCGCGAGTTGCTCGACCTACCAAGAGCAGCCCATTTGGGTGCCACGCGCCAAGCCAGCGGGGGACAAGCCCCCGCGCTACAAGGCCGGAGCGGTTTCCGGTAGGTGCAGGTTTGTAACCTGCACATGGCGCGCGAGTTGCTCGACCGACCCTAGTCAGCCCATTTGGGTACCACGCGCCAAGCGAGCGGGGGACAAGCCCCCGCGCTACAAGGCCGGAGCGATTTCCGGTAGGTGCGGGTTTGCAACCTGCACGGGGTGCGGGAGTTGCTCTGCCGACCAAAAGCAGCCCATTTGGGTACCACGCGCCAAGCCGGCGGGGGACAAGCCCCCGCGCTACAAGGCCGGAGTGATTTCCGGTAGGTGCAGGTTTGCAACCTGCACGGGGCGCGCGAGTTGCTCGACCGACCCTAGTCAGCCCATTTGGGTAGCACGTGCCAAGCCAGCGGGGGACAAGCCCCCGCGCTACAAGGCCGGAGCGATCTCCGGTAGGTGCGGGTCTGCAACCTGCACGGGGCACGCGAGTTGCTCGACCGACCAAAAGCAGCCCGTTTGGGTAACACGTGCCAGGCCAGCGGGGGACAAGCCCCCGCGCTACAAGGCCAGAACGATTTCCGGTATGGGGACAAGCCCCCGCGCTACATTTCTGTGTGTCTCAATCCTGAGCACGTTGTGTAAATCCCTCTCGACGTGCGGCGACTCCGCGGACGCGACGGTCTCGCGGACGCGGCGTCCAATCGCGCTGCGGCTTGCTATACTAGATTCTACAATCGCAAAGTCAGGATAGACACATGAATCGCCCGGTGGGAATTGAGACCGAGTACGGCATGCTCTGCGCCAACGCCGCGGAAACCGTGGATTTCGCCTACGAGGCGGCCATGCTCGTGCGCAGCGCGCCGCTGGCGGACTGTTTCCGCGGGTGGGACTACACGGCGGAAAACCCGCGCGTAGACCTGCGCGGCAAACGAGTTAAACGCTTGGACCAAGACCCGCACGACCTGCGCGGCAACACTGCCAAGAGCAGGCATCTCAGCCGACAGGACCTCCTCGCCGATACCGTGCTTGCCAATGGCGCGCGTCTCTACAACGACCACAATCATCCCGAATACTGCACCGATGCGTGTCTCTCGCTGCATGATCTCGTAGCCCAAGACAGGGCCGGCGAGCGTGTGGTCTTCCGTGCCCAACAGGCCCGCAACGCCGCCGTCGGACCAGAGAACGGCGTGCGCCTCGTCAAGAACAACTCAGACTATCACGGTAGGAGTTACGGCTGCCACGAAAATTATCTTGTGAGCCGCAGCGTGTCTTTAGACTACCTGATTTCAGCCTGCATCCCCTTTTTCGTCACCCGTCAGATTTATGCGGGCGCGGGGAAAGCGGCGTATGAGACGGCAACGAGCCGCACCGGCGGTTTTCAAATTAGCCAGCGGGCGGACTTCTTTGAGACCGAAGTTGGCATCAACACTACTACACAGCGCCCGATCTTCAATACGCGGGACGAACCGCATGCCAACCCCCAGAAGTACCGCCGGTTGCACGTTATCATTGGCGATGCCAATTGCTCCGAATTCGCCACGGCATTGCGCGTCGGCGCCACGGCCTTGATGCTCGATCTGGTCGAGGAAGGTCTTGCGCCACGGGTGCAACTCCGACACCCTGTGCAGGCACTCCAAACGGTCTCCCGCGATCTCAAATTGCAGCAGCCCCTTGCAATGGCCGACGGTTCTACACTGCGCGCCATTGACATCCAGCGCCTCTATTGGGAAGCGGCGCAACGATACCGCCATCGCGATGACGAGACCGATTGGGTGCTGGATGAGTGGGGAACCGTGCTTGATCTGCTGGATGCGAACCCCACGCGCCTGCGCGACCGTCTGGATTGGGTGGCAAAGCTCGCGCTCTTCGCCCAGATCAGCGGTGAAGACGCCGTCAACTGGGATGACCCGGCGGTGCTGCGGCTTGATCTCGCGTACCACATGGTGGACCCTGCGGTGAGCCTCTACCACATGCTGACCCGTGCCGGACGGATGCAGCGCATTGTGACGGATGCGGACATCGACCGCGCGGAGACCGCAGCCCCCGCAGGCACGCGTGCCACGGTGCGCGCAGCTTGCCTCGCCAAGTTCGCGCCGTACATTACGGAAATGGAGTGGGGATCCGTCACCTTTGGGCACAACGGAGCGCCCTTCACTCTATCTCTGAATGAACTGTGGGGAGCCACAGTGGAGAGACAGCAAGAATTGGTGGATGGGTGTCAAACAATCGAAGAACTCCGCCGAGCAGTGCAACAAGGAGGCGACTCGTGACGTGGTATGCTGGGAATGGATTTCAGAAAGAACTCTCCAACACTACAGCGTGGCAGGGGTTGCTGCGGGGTGGCCCGCGTTCTTTCAAGGCAGGCACCGAGGCGCCCACGGAAACGCCCACTGAGGCGCCGGAGAAAACCGAAACCGACGATCTTGACGAAGAGATCAAGCGCATCATTCGCGAGGTGCCCGACCCCACACCGCAGCCTGGTGGAGAGTAGCCAACGGTCGCGAAGCCACGCATCCGAGGCGCCGGTCGAGTAACTCTCGGTGAAGTTCGAATTATTCCCCCGCGAATCCCATGCTAATGGCAAACTTTATTGAGAGGCCGGCGAACAATCGAACGCTCTTGGCACATGTATCTACTTTTGCATGTTTCAGTAGCCTTTCGGCCTTTCTCCATGAACTCCCGTGAAGAGTAGGTCGCCTGAGTTTACATTGTCCGCTAGGTCAGAATGTCCATTACAATCGTACGCGGAAAACTAGCGCCGCACTCGTCCGGCTAAGCACACGCCACATTGGAATACGCAGCATGGAAGATGCTCTGTTCGGCACCGAAATAGAATACGGCTGTGTAGGCAGTATGCAGCCTGTGCGCGCTGCCCTGCTGGTGAAGGATGCTATCTTTCGCGGGTGTCGACACGGTCTGATTGACCCGCCTCCCCGCGAATGGGGCGAGGTGCCGGGAAACGGCGGCTTTCTGTTCAATGGCGGACGTATGTACCTGGACCTTGGTCACCTGGAACATGCTACGGCTGAGTGCCGCACGCTGACCGACATCGTCGCCCATGAGCGAGCGGGCGAGACCATCATCAACCAAGCCGTGAAAGCCGCCGAATTGCAGTCGCAGGCCTACTTCGTCAAGAACAACACAGACTATTTCGGCCATACGTTCGGCTACCATGAGAATTATTGCATCCGGCAGAGTCCGTACGATAGCGACTTTGTCGATGGCATGCTCCCGTTTCTCGTTACCCGCCAGATTTACACGGGAGCCGGCTGCCTGCTGCCCCGCGGCGACGATACCCCGGCTGCTTTTGCCCTCTCCCAGCGGGCGCAATTCGTAACCATCGATGTAAGCCATCGCGTGCGCTTTGGCGGACGGCCCATCATCAATCTGCGGGACGAGCCACTGGCGGAGCGTACGTACCGCCGGTTGCACGTCATCGTCGGCGACGTAAATCGCTCGGAGTACACGACGGCGCTGAAGATTGGCACGACCGCGCTGGTTGCCCAGTTGCTCGAGCAGGGCTGGAGCCCGCAGCTTGTCCTTGCCGATCCAGTGCGAGACCTCCGCCGCATTGCCGCGACTACCGGCGGCCGTTGGACGGTGGGTACCGATAACGACGAGTACATCCCCGCCATTGAGGTGCAGCGAGGCTATCTGCGTGAGGCCGAGCGGCGCTTTGTGGGGCGCGACGCGGATACGGAATGGACTCTGGAAAATTGGGCGTGGGTGCTGGACGAACTCGAGCGGGACCCGGCGCGACTCGATGGCTATTTGGATTGGGTTACGAAGCATGAGCAAATCAAGCGCTATGCCGGCAGCGACCAGGCCTGGACCGACCCAGACCTGATAAAACTCGATCTCTCCTATCACCAAATTGACCCGTCGATCAGTCTCTTCGACGTGCTGGCCAAGCTGCACCGGAATCTCTATTGGGCGGAAGGCGACGCCGTCTATACGGCCGAGACGCAAGCGCCAATCGACACACGCGCCCACGGGCGGAGTCTGGCGTTGCGCGCGCTGGCCGCCGCCGGGGCCGATACGGCCATCCCGTGGCAAGACCTGAGGTCAAATCTGGAGAACCTCATGTGGGATCGGCGCTATTTCTTTCTCGCCTATGACTACGTGGACGACTGGGAGGACGTGGCCGCCAACAATAGTTGGGATGTCATACCCTACGTGCTGGACTGGAAAGCCATCGCCGCCCATGGCCGGGTGCTGGAAATGCCAAATCCCTTTGCAACGTACGACGACGAAGCGCGAGACTTTGGCGAGAGTATCCAGCACATCTTTGAGGAAGAGAGTGACGAATCTGGGCCCTGAGCCCAGAGGCCGCCACTTGCGCTTCGACAAGCTCAGCGCGAACGGTGTTGTGCTTTGGCCCAATTAACCACTATCTGAGAGAATTTAAGATCTTGTTCCCCGCCGGGTCAGCGTGTGTGTTACCAAATTGGTTTGCGACCGGTCGGCCAAAGCTACCAATGCGTCGCGTGCAGGTTGCAAACCTGCACCTACCGGAGGTCGCTCTGGCCATGTAGCGCGGGGGCTTGTCCCCCGCTCCGGTCTTTCGCAAGCGAACAGACCCTGCTCAAGACAAGACGACGTACGGCTTCCTAGAGTGATGCCTACATTTGCTGAGAACGCAGTCGGGGCACGTCGTCCAGGCTACGACGTCCGCCGCCAGACCGTACCGGCGGGGGTATCTTCCAGGGCGATGCCAAGTGCTGCTAACTCATCCCGCACCTTGTCCGCCAGCGCGAATTGCTTTTCCTGGCGCAGGTCGGAACGCAGCTCCACAAGCAGGTCAATGAATCCGGCGGCGTCACCGTCACCGGTCGCCATTTCCGCCTCCAGCATCTCTTGCAAGTCAATACCCAAGATATCGGCCAGGTTCACCAGCGTCTCCTGAGCGGCCTGCAGGGTGGACGGCCGCGCCTCAGCCCCCAAACGGTTGATCTCGCGCACGAGTTCGTAGAGTTGCCCCAGAGCGCCGGCGGAGTTGAAATCGCCGTCCATGGCGGCAAAGAAGCCGGTCTCGGCCTGCTGCGTTGCCTGGCTTAGTAAGGCATCGGTGCTGCCGCTGCCCCCGGCCTGCACACGCAACGCGCCGGTCAAGCGCGCCATGCCGGACCGCGCTTGATCGAGGCTGTCCGATGAATAGGTGAGAGGCGAACGGTAGTGTACGGAGAGCAGGTAGAGCCGCAGCACCGGCCCGCTGTACTCTTTGAGAATGTCCTCGATCGTGATGAAGTTGCCGAGCGAGTGCGCCATCTTCTGGCCGTTGATCGTCAGCAGACCGGTATGGAGCCAGTACTTGGTGAACGGGACTTTCTCCGTAAACGCTTCACTCTGCGCGATCTCATTCTCGTGGTGGGGGAAGATGAGGTCCGCGCCGCCGCCGTGTATGTCGATTTGCTCGCCGAGCGTTTCATAAATCATCGTGCTGCACTCGATGTGCCAGCCGGGACGACCCTGGCCCCACGGGCTCTGCCACCAGGGTTCGCCGGGCTTCGCCGGCTTCCACAGAGCAAAGTCACGGGGGTCGCGCTTGCCCGGCTCATCATCCACGCGTCCGGAAGCGCCGGCCTGGATACCGCTCTCCTCCGTCCGGGTAGAAAGCGCGCCGTACTCCGCAAAGCCCGGGACCGAGAAATACACCGCCTCTTCGGCCGTGTACGCTGCCCCCTTTTCAATCAGGCCCTCGATCATAGCGATAATCTGCGGCAAGGTCTTGGTAACCTTGGGGAACTCATGGGCCCGCAGCACGTTCAGGTTGCCCATCACCGCGTCATAGGCGTCCGTATACATCTGCGCTACTTCATCCGGCGTCACGCCCTCGCGTTCCGCCGCCGCGATGATCTTATCGTCCACGTCGGTGATGTTTTGCACGTGCTGGACTTCGTAGCCTTGGTAGGCAAGGTAGCGTCGAATCATGTCCATAGCGACGAAAAGCCGCGCATGGCCGATGTGCGGCTCACGCTTGGGCGTCATACCGCACACGTACATCTTGACGTTCTTGCCGTCGAGGGGCGCGAACGGCTCTCTTTGGCCGCCGAGCGTATTGGATATGCTAAGCGTCACGGCATCTCTCCAGCGACTCTTCATGCTCTGCCGGCGCTCCACCATTCTCAAAGCGCGCTAGCCGCGCCTCCAAGTCTACGACGCGTTTCTGCAGGGCGTAGAGCGCTTCGGCCATGGGATCGGGCTGAACCACCCGCGCGCTCTCGCCTGTGTGGGGATCGCGCATCGCCACCACGTGACCCGGCACGCCCACCACGGTGGCATGGGGCGGCACGTCATTGAGGACAACGGCTCCCGCGCCAATGACGCAGTCTTCGCCAATTGTCACCGGCCCCAGGACTTTCGCTCCCGCGCCTACCACAACGTTGTTGCCCAAGGTGGGATGGCGCTTGCCGGTATGCAGCGTCTGCGCACCCAGGGTGACGCCCTGGTAGAGAGTGACATTTTCACCAATCTTCGCGGTCTCGCCAATCACGACCCCCATGCCGTGATCGATGAAGAGGCCTGGGCCGAGCTGTGCCGCCGGATGAATCTCAATGCCGGTGAGAAAGCGAGCGATATGGGAGATAAAACGCGGCACGACCGGCACGTCCAATTGCCACAGCGCGTGGGTAAGGCGATAGAACCAGATAGCGTGCACGCCTGGATAGGCCAAAATGATTTCGATTACGTTGCGCGCGGCAGGGTCACGCTCGAGCGTCACACGAATGTCCTGCCGCAGCGCACGGAGTATGCTCATGAGAAAAATCCCCTCGTCTCAACACTGCGCATCAGTGAACATTGGACCGCGCAGACTGAGCTCTCAGCCCGTGCGCGATCGCCAAAAGCCCCTAGCGGGGCGAGATACACGCGCAGTCTTGTAGCGATGGGTCGTGCATAAGGAGCGCCACGGCATGCGCCGCGATGCCGTGGCCGGCACCGATGGCGTCAAGTCCTTCTGTGGTAGTGGCTTTGATACCTATGTTCACTGTTTCTACACCCAGCGTCCCGGCAAGGTTTGATTGCATCTCAGGGATATAGCTTGCGAGCCTAGGTGCTTGTGCCAAGATTGTACTATCTACGTTGACGACACGCCATTGTTGTTCAGTCAGTAGCTTACGCACGTCATCCAACAATTGCAAGCTATCAGCGTCCTGGTACTGCGGATCGTCCGCGGGGAATTGACGACCGATGTCGGGCAGTCCCGCCGCCCCGAGCAGCGCATCCATGATCGCATGCACCAATACGTCGGCGTCCGAATGCCCCGCGAGACCCAGTTCGTGCGCCACACGCACGCCTCCGAGCACGAGCAGTCGAGCGGGTACAAGACGGTGAACGTCGTAGCCAACGCCGATGCGAAGCGGTGGGATTACCGGTGCGCGAGTAGTCGCCTCACTCTCATTCCGTTCGGCAGGCGCCGTTTCCGTCTGCCCGGCCTCCATTAGGCTTCTCCATCGCTCCGTTGCACCAGCCATTGGGCGAATGCCAAGTCCGTCGGCGTGGTGATTTTCATGTTACCATAGTCCCCCGTCACCACATGGACGGGGGCGCCCATAGACTCCACCACTGCCGCATCATCGGTGAAAGAGTCCAAGTTCGCCTCTTGTTCTGCATACGCCCGCTCAAGTAAAGCGCGCGCGAAGACCTGCGGCGTTTGTACGGCACGCAAGGCGCTGCGCGGGAGCGTCTCGCGGGCTTTATCGTGCTCGTCGACGCGCCTGATGGTGTCGGCACAGAGTATCCCTGGGACCGCCGCACCATGCTGCTGCGCTGCGCTCAGGCCGCGCGCAATGAGTTCCGAGGTTACAAAAGGACGCGCTGCGTCGTGTACGGCTACGTACGCCGCCGGTGTTTCTTGCAGCGCGTGCAGGCCGTTGGCTACCGAATGGCTGCGGCTCGCTCCGCCCGCACACACAGTCTTAATCTTGTTCCAGCCTCGCTCGTGGGCGAGTTTTCGGCAGTGCACGACACGGTCGGCCGCCACGACCAGTACGATGGTGTCGACCACCGCAGCCGACTCGAAGACCTCCACGGTCACGGCAATCACCGGTCGCCCGCCAAGGGGGACATAGAGCTTGTCGCTCCCTTGCATGCGGCTGCTGCGGCCGCCGCCGACGATGATTGCTGCAAGACCGGAGTTCGTCACGAGCCTGGACCTCATTCGACGGGAATGCGTCGGCTACGTTGCATTGCACGCTCGGAAGATAGTTCGTCTTTGCTATGACAATAGCATTCAAGCCTGTGAGTCTTTCCTGTAAGTGTTGAGTTATTCGTTGACAGAATTCGCTTTCCATTCTGAGGAGTTGACGGTGCATGTCATTCCGAGCGGAGCGTCGAACCCTGTTCGCGGAATCTAGGGCCCATGCAACGTGTCGCCCAATAGGCTCAACATCTTAGATTCCGCGCTCTTAGCGACTCTTCGCTGCGCTCTGTTCGGAATGACATGTGTACTGTTCATGTAGATTACTGCGTTCAGCTGCTTTTGTTCTCAAATCTGTCAACGAATTACCTGACATTTACAATTCCCGCGAAAACGGGAACCAATCTGTTTGACACCATCTGTACACTAACTCAAGCGGGAAGCTAGCTCTGCCCAGAGCAACTGACGTTCCGACGTTAGAGAATACAGAGGCAAAGTGAATGCGGTTGAGCGCCTTAGATTTCTCGCTGCGCTCGAAATGACAAATAAGCCGAGTTCCGCTAGTGTGCCCAGCTTCGCTAGTGTGTGTAGCTTCGCTAGTGTGCGCGGCTTCGCTTGCGCTCACATTGAACCTTGAGCGCTCATCTTATCACCGGTGGGCAGCGGCTTCTTCCGTGCCTTCACGCGCACCTCCATTTTGACCTTTTCGGCTCTCCGTTGGCGTCTTGCCCAAGGCAAGACGGATCGCCTGCCGCACGCTCTCGGCGCGGGAAAGATCGGGGCGAGCATCTCCAAGCGCGCCAAGCTTGCTCGCGCGCGGCAGCAGGGCCCGGTTGTAGCCGCGACGCGTCGCTTCGAGTACACGTTCTTCCAGCTTGAAGACACTGCGTAATTCACCGGCCAGCCCCACTTCACCAATTGAAACCAGATCGCCCGGCAGCGCCACGTCTGCAACGCTGGAGGCAATTGCCAAGCAGACGGCAAGGTCTACGGCGGGTTCATCCAACTCCAGGCCGCCGACCACGTTAACGTAGACGTCCTGATCGGCCAAGCGCAAGCCCGCCCGCTTGGTGAGCACCGCAATCAGCATGTGCAGGCGGCTCTGATCGAAGCCGTTCGCCATGCGGCGCGGCACCGCCAGCGGACTGTACGTTACGAGCGCTTGCACCTCGACGAGGAGCGGCCGGGAACCCTCCAAGGGCGCGGCGACGGCAGACCCCGGAATCGGCTCCCGCTCTGCCAGAAAGGCCGCCGAGGGGTTGGGCACTTCCACCAACCCCCGCTCCTGCATGGCAAAGATGCCCACTTCGTTCGTAGACCCGAAGCGGTTCTTGGTCGCCTTGAGAATGCGGTAGTTGTGGTGCTGGTCGCCGGCCAACGCGAGCACCGTGTCCACCATGTGCTCCAGCGTCTTCGGTCCGGCCACGTTGCCTTCTTTGGTAACGTGACCGACCAAGAATAGCGTAATCCCAGTCTGCTTTGCCAAGGCGACCAACTGGGAGGCGCACTCCCGCACCTGACCGATGCTGCCCGGTACGCCGGTGAGCTCCGCGCTTACCAGAGTTTGAATCGAATCAATGATGACGAGACCGGGCCGCACGTCAGCGATAGAATCCAGTATGTCCGCAAGGCCGATTTCGGCAAGTACGTAGAGCTCCTGCGGGTCGAGACCGAGCCGCGTCGCCCGCAGGCGTATCTGCGCCGCGCTCTCTTCACCGGATACATAGAGCACCGGCCGGTCGGCGTGCGCCAATGCGAGCGCAAACTGCAGCAAGAGCGTGGACTTCCCTATCCCCGGGTCGCCGGAGAGGAGCACGGCGCTCCCCGGTACCAGCCCGCCGCCCAGGACCCGGTGGAGTTCGCCGATCGGTACCGGAATGCGGATGAGGTCGCTGGGAGGAATGTCCTGCAGCTTTTGTGCCTGCGGTGCGCCAGCAAGCGGTCGGCGCCTTGAACGTGAAGTGCCCGCCCCGCCCTCGCGCTGCACGCTTTCCACCAGGCTATTCCAGCTTTGGCAGGAAGGACATTGTCCCGCCCACTTTGGGGATTCGTAGCTGCACTGCTGGCAGACATACACGCTCTTGGACTTGCTCACCGGCTGCCCTATTCTGGATTCTTACTTCTGTGCGCCGGCAGGCTCCATGCCCACCTCTGCTTCTGCCGTCTCATATATTGTAGCGAAAGCGGCCCCGCCACACTCCCAGCCGGCTTAACGCCAGCAACCCGGCTTGCGCCGGGCTGCTTATTGTTCGTGCAACAGAAGATTGTACGGTCGGACTACGTTTGTTCCACAAGCATGCGCACTTCCAGGCGCAATTCTTCACCTTCGCGGTCAATCACGACCGTATCGCCCGCGTGGAATTTGTCCGCCAGCAGTCCTTCCGCGAGTTCATTTTCAATCAAATTCTGAATTACACGCCGGAGCGGCCGCGCTCCGTTATCGGGGTCGTAGCCCTGTTCCACCAGCAGTTCTTTGGCCTCGTCGGTAACTTCCAACGTAATCTCTTGCTCCGTGAGGCGCGCCCGCACTTCGTCGAGCTGAATGTCAACGATGCTGATAATGTCCTCTTTTGAGAGGTGACGGAACACCACCACGCTATCCACGCGATTGAGGAATTCAGGCCGGAATGTCTTCTTGATTTCCGCCATCACGCGTTCCCGCATCTCTTTGTAGAGTTGTCCCTCATTGCGCAGGTCGTTGGCCTCCAGCCGGAAGCCGACGGCGGCGTCGCGTTTGATGAGGTGCGCGCCCACATTGGAGGTCATGATGAGGATAGTGTTGCGGAAGTCTACCGTGCGGCCTTTGCCATCGGTGAGCCGACCGTCCTCCATGATTTGGAGCAGCACGTTGAAGACGTCGGGATGGGCCTTTTCGATCTCGTCCAGGAGCACCACCGAGTAGCTGCGCCGTCGCACCGCCTCGGTGAGTTGGCCGCCTTCTTCGTACCCCACGTATCCTGGCGGCGCGCCGACTAAACGAGAAATCGTATGTTTCTCCATGTACTCCGACATATCCAGCCGGACCATGGCGTCGCTGCTGCCAAACATAAACTCCGCCAGCGCTCGGGCGAGGTAGGTCTTGCCGGAGCCTGTGGGTCCGACGAAAATGAAGGAGCCAATCGGCCGCTTGGGGTCTTTCAGGCCGGCACGGGCCCGCCGCACGGCTTTGGATACGTTGCTGATGGCCTCTTCCTGGCTCACCACCTTCTCGTGCAAGTTCTCTTCCATGTGGAGCAGTCGTGCCGATTCCTCTTGGGCGATGCGCGTGACCGGGATGCCCGTCCACATGGAGACCACAGTCGCCACGTCCTCTTTTGTAACTTCGGGCCACTTCTCTTCGGTGTTCGGCCAATCCGACTCGAGGTCTTCGATCTTCTTGCGCAGTTCCGCTTCCTTTTCGCCCAGCCCAACCGCCTCGTCATACTGACGACTCTCAATGGCGTCTTCTTTTTCGCGCACGACGCCGTCGAGGTCTTTAACCGCGTTGCGCAGCGCGTTGGAGGTGTTGGCTTGTTGGATACGCACGCGGGAAGCCGCCTCATCGATCAAGTCGATCGCCTTATCCGGTAGGAAGCGGTCGGTCACGTAGCGGCCGGACATCTCTGACGCTACTTTGACGGCATCATCGGTAATATGAACTTTGTGGTGTTCCTCATAGCGTTCCTTAACGCCCTGGAGCACCAAAATCGTTTCTTCAATGTCGAGTTCGCGCACGTGCACCGGTTGGAAGCGTCGCTCCAGCGCTGCGTCACGTTCGATGTACTTGCGGTATTCGTCCAATGTGGTCGCGCCGATGCACTGCAGTTCTCCGCGCGCCAGCGCGGGCTTGAGGATGTTGGCGGCGTCCACCGCGCCTTCCGCCGCTCCGGCGCCAACGAGAGTATGCAACTCATCGATGAAGAGCATACAGTCACCGGAACCACGGATTTCCTCGAGGATCTTCTTGAGGCGTTCTTCAAATTCACCGCGGTACTTCGTGCCGGCAACGAGCGCGCCAATGTCGAGGGTGAGCAGGCGTTTCCCGAGCAACGTTTCCGGCACGTCGCCCGACACGACCCGCTGCGCCAGACCTTCCACAATGGCCGTCTTGCCGACGCCGGGTTCACCGATTAGTGCCGGATTGTTCTTCGTGCGGCGGGAGAGGATTTGCACGACGCGCTCGATCTCCTGCTGGCGCCCGATCACTGGATCGAGTTTATCTGCACGCGCCGCAGCCGTGAGGTCGATGCCCATCTGGTCGATAAGGGGAGTGCGCGAAGAAGACTGGCGTCCGCTGCTCTCTTGGATAGGACGCGAGGGCTGCTGACTCACCGATTGGATGACCTTCTGCCGGACCTTTTCCAGACTCACGCCCAGGCTTTCCAGCACGCCGGCCGCGATTCCCTCGCCTTCGCGGACCAAGCCGAGCAGCAAGTGCTCCGTGCCAATATAGTTGTGACCCAAGCGTCGGGCCTCTTCTGCCGCAAGCTCGATGACTTTCTTCGCGCGGGGTGTCAGGCTGATGTCACCGACGTTCACGCGCTCGCCGCGGCCGATGATAAACTCCACGGCACTGCGCACCTTGGTGAGGTCCACGCCCATGTCATAGAGCACCTTCGCGGCAATGCCTTCGCCTTCGCGCACGAGGCCCAGCAGGAGGTGCTCGGTGCCGATGTAATTGTGGTTGAAGCGGCGCGCCTCTTCTTGCGCAAGCATGAGAACCCGCTTCGCTCGATCCGTATATTTGTCGAACAGGGGACTCACGATGCTTCTCCTTGGCTGACCGCCTGTCTTACCTGTCGGCGCACCCTTTGCAGGTCCACACCGAGGCCCTGCAGTTCACCGGCCGCGAGCCCTTCGCCTTCGCTTGCAAGACCAAGGAGCAGGTGCCCGGTGCCAACTTCGCTATGCCCTAACCGGCGCGCCTCTTCCGCTGCTAACCCAAGTGCTTTGCTTGCGCCCGGAGTAAAGCTGAGCTGGGATGCTTTGATCTGCTTCCCACGTTCAGCGGCAAACTCCACGGCGCCGCGTATCTTGTCCGGCCCCACTCCCATGTCGCTTAGGAGCCTTGCGCCTGTGCTGTTGGTGTCACGCGCGAGACCCAAGAGAATATGCTCGGAGCCGATATAGTCGTGTCCCATCAGGTGTGATTCTTCGGCGGCATGTTCAATTACCTTCTTGGCGCGCTTTGTGAGGCTTATGTCGCCAACAACGCTATGTGTTCCCCGTTCCGTAACTGACTTTACCGCATCGCGCACTGTGGCGTGATCCACCCCCATGCCGGCCAACATCTTCGCGGCGCTCCCTTTCTTGGCACGCACCAAGCCAAGGAGCAAGTGCTCCGTACCAATATAGTCGTGATTAAGGCGGCGAGACTCGTCGTGCGCAAACATGAGAACCCGCTTCGCCCGAACCGTAAATTTGTCGAACATAGGACTCACGACAATACTCCTGGCTCCATTGTCGCAGTCTTCTTCGTAGAAGCCGGCCCCGCCGTACTTGCCACATCACATGGGAACAGTGGCAGTTATGTGCCTGATCGACTCTTTCTCTTTCTTGCTTAGTCGTCCTGTGCTTCGGATGCAGGCTCTAATTCGGTGTGCTCAGGTTCCTCGTCGTCGGCCTCATCCATCAAGTGCCCAAGCTTCTCTTCCAAGTCTATGGGTGATAGGCGCATGCGATGACGTTGCGGATCGGCACTGAGTACCCGGAATGTGAGTTCATAGCCTTCCTGCAAGAGGTCTCGCCCTTCCGGCGTCATTTCGGAATTGTGCGCCAGTCCTTCGATACCGTCTTCAACACGCACGAATGCGCCAAAGGGGGCAATCTTAATGATGATGCCAGGCACTTCTCTGCCTACGGGATACCGTGCCTCAATGCCTTCCCAGGGGTCTTTTTCCGTGCGCTTAATGGAGAGGCCGATCTTCTTACTTTCATGGTCCAGGCTGAGTACGCTGACATTTACGCGCTCGCCGACGCCCAGCACCTCACTTGGGTCCTCCACGCGGCTCCAGGAAATCTCAGAAATGTGCACCAGGCCGTCGGCGCCGCCCAAGTCTACGAACGCGCCAAAGCTGCAAAGGTTGCTCACCACGCCCTCGCGTGTCTGGCCTACTTCGAGTTCCTTGAGCAACTGCTCGCGCTGTTGCGCGCGCATCTCACGTTCCGCCAGGCGTTCGGAGAGAATCAGCCGGTTTCGGCGCCGGTCCACTTCGATGATCTTGAGCTTTAGTTCCCGTCCGATAAGCTCGGAGAGGCGCGCCAAGAGGTCTTCCTCACTCGCATCCCGGTTCGGCGGTCGTTCCAACGAAACAAGCTGGGAACTGGGCACGAAACCGCGCAACCCGATGTCTACGATCACGCCGCCTTTGTTGGCGTCGATAACGGAGGTTTCCAGGATTTCGCCGTTGTTGTATCGCTCTTCGATCTCCCGCCAGGCACGTTCTGCCATCGCGCGCCGGATGGAAAGCAACGCATGACCTTCAGCGGTTTCAGGGTTTACTACGTACACCAGCACTTTCTCACCCACGCTCATGTCGAGCGCTTCATCCATGCGCGCGAGTTCCCTGCCGGAGACAATTCCTTCTGCCTTGAGACCGATGTCCACCATGATCTCATCAGAGGCAGACTGCACGACAACGCCTTCAACCACGTCGCCGCGCCGCACTGTGCGAATTGAACTTTCAATCTCGCTCAGCAAGGACTCCATCGTCATCGGAACTTCTGTCATTGGTGATTCTTGCACTGGTTACCTTCACCCTCTTCACGTTTTACTCTTTTGGCAAAGACACATCATGCCCACACACGTATTGTGGCCTGGCACCATTATAGGCATTGTCAGACGGAAAAGTAAAGAACAGTTTCGTGCCTATTCGTCCTGCTGCCCATCTGGTATGCTGTGAATACACAGCCACCATTGAGGAGAACTGCGCATGTCGATGAAGATGCTGCGGCAGATGCAGCAAAAGATGACGAAAATCCAGGAAGAATTGGAAAGAGAGTTGGTAGAAAGCACCGCCGGTGGCGGAGCGGTCAAGGTCGTTATGACCGGCCATCAGAAAGTGCATGCCATCGAAATCCTACCCGACGTCCTGGAGTCCACCGTCACCCCGGAGGGTGAGGTAGACGAAGAGGGCGTTGCCATGTTGCAGGACTTGCTCGTCGCCGCTGTCAATGATGCCGTGGGCAAATCGCAGGAGCTTGCGGGCCGCCGTCTTTCCGCCGTTACGGGCGGCATGAATATTCCCGGTCTGACGTAGCGCCACCGTATTCTCAATCTAAGGAGACAGCGTAGCGATGGCCCGGATGAGCCTCCCCGCGCCCGTAGCTCGGCTCATCGAAGAGCTATCCCGGCTGCCCGGCATCGGCCCCCGTACAGCACAACGACTGGCGTTTTATTTGCTCCGCTCATCTCCGGATCTCGCCCGCAACCTCGCGACAGCCCTCGAGAATCTGGGCGCTCAGACGGTCTGGTGCTCGCGTTGTTTCAATCTCAGTGAGCACGATCCCTGTCCTATTTGTCAGGACCCGGACCGCGACCGGAGTCGCATCTGCGTCGTCGAAGAGCCGCTGGACCTCCTGGCAATCGAGCGAACCGGCCTCTACGCCGGTCTCTATCACGTTCTGCACGGCTCCTTGTCGCCGTTGGAAGGCCGCAACGTGGAAGACGTGAGAATCGCTGAACTCGTCCAGCGGTTGCAAGCGCAACCGGTAGAGGAATTGATTCTCGCCATGGACGCCGACCACGAAGGCGACACGACGGCTAGCTACGTGGCTCAGGTTTCCGCGACGTTCGCCACGCGCGTTACGCGGCTGGCGCGGGGCTTGCCGACCGGCGCAGACCTCGAATACGCCGACGAGGGGACCATAGCAAGCGCCTTGCAAGGGCGTCAGGATAACGCCTAAGCTATGCCCCGCCGCGATCCAAACCGTGTATGGGAGCTTGTCCACCGGTACCAGGCGCTCGCTGCCCGGTTTCCCCAGTTTTCATTCACCGAAATAGGCGCGGTAGAGCGATTTGGCATTCGTTTCCCGATTTACGCCGGAGCGGTAGGCGATGGCGAACGTAGCGCCATTGTCCTCGCCGGCACGCACGGTGATGAGATTGCCGGGCCGCTCGCTCTGCTTCAATTCTGGGAGGATGAGGCTAACCATGCCGCGGCGCAGCACATCCGCTTCATCTTCTTGCCTCTCATAAATCCAATCGGCTATGCGCGCGGCATTCGCGGCAACGGCGTCGTAGACCTCAACCGCCACTTCGAGCGTCCCACTGCCCAGCCCGAGAACGAGATCGTCCTGAATTATCTCCTGCAGCACCGAGCGGAGCTGCTCGTCTCGCTGCACGAAGATGTGACCTCCCAGTGCTTCTACATGTATGAAAGCGGCATGCGGGAGCGCACTCTCTTTGCGCGGATTGTCGCTGATGACGTCGCGCTGCTGGATACCCTCGAGTCCCACGGGTACGCCGTCTGCAGGGGCGACCACGTGGACGGCAACTACAATCGCAGCGGCCTCGTCGTGTCTAACCCCGGTTCCGTGCGCGCCAGCCGTTCCGGCGCCCTCGAACCGACACTTCTGCGGCACGGGGTCATTCGGCGCGTGGTGGGATTTGAAACGCCGGGCCTACAACCCTTGACCGACCGTATCCGCCAGCAGCAGGTCGCCCTCCGCCACGTGCTGCGATCATTCCTCGTGTAGGATTACGATCGCTTGCCGGCCGGCGCGCAGATTCCTCAAGTTGAGCCGTTCAGGCGGGGTGCTCTGTCGGACACGGCTTCAGGTGGAGTCCGTTTGAGACCGGAAGGGCGGAAAGACCAGGGCGCAGCGCGAATAGCAGAAGCAGCCACAGACTGGGTACCTGCGGTTGGCACGGAGAGTTATCTTCCATCCAATTCTGCTGTTGCCGATCGCGAAGCGACATCAACAGTGAGCCTGTATCGTAAACAGCGTTAAATGAAAAAGCGCCTCGCCGGGCGCTCTTCGAGCAAATTGCTTACTGTGCCTGCAATGGCAAGACCGCTGGAGGCGACGAGCGGAATCGAACCGCTGTATAAGGGTTTTGCAGACCCTCGCCTTACCACTTGGCTACGTCGCCGTCTTCTGTAAGAAGGGAATTCTCCCGCGTCTCTTTCACCTAAAGTATAGTCTTGGAAGTGCACCAAGTCAAAAGCAAAAACGTGCTATCCTGCCTCTAAGCGACCTGTGCGTACCTTAGGCCAGAGGCGTACGAGCTACTCCCTCTCCCTGGGGGAGAGGGCAGGGGTGAGGGGATTTCTGCCTAATCCCGTCCCTCTTACCTATAGGATCCATACATAGATGAGCAACATCGGCAAGAAAGCGCCTGGCTTGCGGGTATTTTCCCTCATCCCCGTAACGTGTCGATACGCTGTAACGAGTACGGGGCAGGCTCTTAACCTCTTCCACCGGGAGAGGGGACGTTCCCGCCTTGGGAAGGGTTGCGCACAGGCTTCCGCCGGGAGAGGGGATTTCCCCGCCCCGGCAAGGGCTATGCAGAGGTCTCCCTAGGGAGTAGACAAACAACGTGCAGAATTGGTATCAGCGGCTCCTCTTCGACCGGCTTATCGTATTGAGCGCGATTGCTACCGTTGGCGTACTGCTCACGTCGCGCGCGACCATGCCGCTGCTGATCGTTGCCGTGTTCGTCCTGCTCGGTGTCGTGCTTGCCGCATTGCGAGAAATCGTGGGAGCCCGGCGTGAAGAGTCGGCATGGATGTTAGCGCCGCTCTTGCTCACCTTGGCAAGCGCGCTGTTCTGGCGCACGATCCCCGACGAACGCGCAACTCTCATCGGCAGCGCCCTGTTCGGCGTCCTCTTTTTCCTGGCGATTATGGACTACCACCAGAGTCGCTACTACAGTGCGCGGCGCTCAATCACATGGCCCAACCAAGCGACCGTTTACGTCGCGATTGCCATGCTCTTTGTCACACTCGATACGTGGAATATCAATATCGTCTTGCAGGCGGCGCTTGCCGCCATCGCCGCGCACGCTGGGAGCATGTCTATACTGTTTCGCGAACGTATGCCCCGGGCCGCAATTCAAACATACAGCTTGTTGACGGCTCTGATCGTGGGCGAGATCACGTGGGCGCTGAGCTTTTGGCCGCTGCCGGCGTTCCAAGAGGCGCTGGCGCTCTTGCTGCACGTCCACGTGGTGCTTGGATTGGCCCGCGCGTACCGCGCCAAGAGAATGGGCATGGCGGTAGTGTTCGAATACGGAACGGTCGGCGCAATTACCTGGGCATTGCTACTTTGGACAATATTTCGCCCGTTGGCGTAAAGTGCGGTCGTATTGCTCCCACCGTGACCCCAGCGGTATTAAGGACCCCCGGAGCGTGCAGTTCGCGCAGTCGATCGCGTTGACCGGAGTCGATGACGTGCAGTGCAGCGAGGAGTTCGGGCACCAGCACCGGGTGGGCGCGAGCATCCCCGTCTTCTATCTTGACCGCGACGCCCCAGCCTTGGGACAGGGCGCCTGCGCAGAAGAGCCCTTCGGCGCCACTCTTTGACACCACGTTGTCACCCGCCACGCGCATGAGGTTCGTGGTAAAGCCGTTCGTGCCGGACACCATTTCCGGATGAGCCCGCATTGCTTGCGAAATACGTTGGATCGCGGCCTCCCGGTTTGGTGAGACGGCGGCAGGCTGTGCTAACTGAGCGAATGCGCGGCCGATGTTGCGGAGCGGAATGGCAAATACCGGCGCATTGCAGCCGTCTACGGCAACGTAAACATCCTCCGTGGGAACCCCGGCCATCTCCGCCAGAACCTTCCGTAGGCGCACCTGCACCGGATGGTCGGGTGCGGTATAGCCTTCAATGTTCCACCCGGCGTGCCGGCAGAGCGAGAGCATGCTGGCATGCTTGCCGGAACAGTTATTGTGAATCTTCCGGGGAGACTCGCCCGCGCGGACCAGCGCCTCCGCGCTCGGCGCGTGAGTGGGTGCGTGCGTGCCGCACGCCAATGCTTCTTCATCCAAGCCAATCTTCTGCAAAATGCTTTGCACGGCAGCTACGTGAAACGGCTCGCCAAAATGCGACGCGCACATCACCGCAACTTCACGGTCTGTGAAACCAAATCGTCCTGCGGCGCCGCTCTCGACCATGGCGAGTGCTTGGATCGGTTTTGCCGACGAGCGCAAGAACGTAACTCTCTCCGGATCACCAGCGGCGTACAGAAGGTTTCCGGCGTTATCCACGACCGCAGCGTGGGCACGATGTACGCTCTCTACAAGCGCGCCGCGCGTAACCTCAATATACAACGGCTCTTGCATATTCATCTCCTCTGTCCCTTTCAACATTTGCCAGCGTACCATAGAATAACGGTAACGTGACTGACACCGTACGTATGCCAGGCATCCATCCTGAGACCGTTGCGGACTAGACTGTAAGTAGCTCCCAGTTAGTTTAAGGTAAGGAGGCCGAAACCATGGAACGTCTCAATATCGCTCTGGTCGGCGCCGGGCGCCGGGGCGCGGGGGCCCACGCTCCGGTGCTTGCTGCGCTGGATGATGTATTCAACTTCGTGGCCGTGTGCGACGCCACGGAGGAGCGGGCCCAAGAGGTGGCGGCGCGGTATGGGTGCAGAGCATACACCTCTGCGCGAGAGCTTGTAGCGAACGAATCGTTAGACATTGCCGACGTGGTGGTGCCCGGCGACGCCCACCATGCGCTGAGTTGCTTTCTGTCGACACACGGCATCCACCAAATCGTGGAGACGCCAATCGCGAGGACTCTGCCACTCGCCGACTTGATGATCGAGACGGCACAACAAAACCGGGTGAAGCTGGAAGTGGCGGAGAACTACTACCGCCAGCCGCTCATCCGCCTCAAGCAGGAAGTTATCAACTCCGGCGCTATCGGCACTGTCAGCCGCATCTATCGCATCTTCGAGGAGGGCGGCTACCACGGCATGAGCGTCCTCCGCCTTTGGGCGGGGGCGGACCCCACGGCGGTGATGGGTGTTTCCCATACCAGCCCGGTGGTGCCGATCATCGACCGCATGCTGCGTCACCACGAGAGCGAAAGACTCTCCATCGGCATCATTGATTTTGCGAACGGGGTGACGGCGCTCTCTGCGTACTCCAACGTTATCCATGCCCGGTCCCTTGGTCGCGGGGCCTTTCGCTGCTCGCAGATTGACGGAACTCACGGCGCAATCGTGGGCGACGAAATCCACGCCGTTCCCGCCGACGAACTGCTTTCGGGCGCTCAAAGCACACCGGTCCTGCCGCAGCGCATTACGAGCGAGCGAGACGGCGTAGAAGTCCTCGAGCGCCTCGAGGTGGCGCTCCCCGACCGGCGCGTTACGTGGGAAAATCCCTTCCAGCAGTATTCCTTGACCGAGAATCAGGTGCAAGTAGCCGACGAACTGCTGAGCATCGCTACGGCAGTGCGGGAAGACGCCGAGCCCGCGTATGGCGCGCACGCCGCGCGGCTCGACCAGGAGATGGACATCGCGATGTTGGAGTCCGGTGGGAAGGATCGGACGACCATTTCATTCCCCCTGCAGGAGACCACACAATATGAAGAGAAAGTCCATGAGAGCTTCACGGAGAAGTACGGTTGCGAGCCGACGGACGTAGACCGTCTCGTGGACACTTTCTATCCGCGCGGTTAAGCTGGACCCGATGCGCGTTGGGGCGACTGTACTCCGGTAGCGTAGGTGTGCAACCTGCGCAATGGTCGGTTGGGCGCGTTGGAGTGACAAGCGGGAGGAAGAGAGAGTACCACGCCGCACGGTAGGCATGTTGAAAGGATGACACTTATGAAACAGCCGGTCGTTATTTCGTGGGACGAAGCGCGCAAACGCGTTCACGAACGCGGTTTCTCCTTGCCGTTTGTAGGCGAGGAAGCCGGCGCAGAGGTCCTGCAACTCCACCTCTCTTCCATTAATCCGGGTGAGGCAGCGCACCCGCCGCACGAGCATGGCGGCGAAGAGATCATGTTTCTCATCTCCGGCAGCGGCATGGCGACCCTGGGCGAGGAGGAACATCCGATGGAAGCCATGGCAGCGCTCTTTGCGCCGGAGGGCACGCGCCACGGTCTGCGCAACAGTGGCGAGTTCCCGATGACATATCTGGTTATCCGCACCAGCGGGTAGTTTTCCGCCTATCGCTACACGTTGGAAGACTAAGTCTGCGGTAGCCGTCGTCCTGCCGCTCGCGCCGCACTCTCAGTCTTTGCCTGCTCGCAGGAGCGAGTCTCGCGCGAACTTGGTGGGCGGGTAGAAGAGAACCTGCCGTGAAAGAGTGGAGCGACCGCTTTTCGTGGGGCGGCAAGCGGTGCTTTGACCGTAGATTCAGCGGAATGTTATAGTAAAGTCAGATAAAGGAAAGAAGGATAATTCTGAATGCCGAAGAGAACCTACCAACCGAAAGTGCGGCGACGGCTGCGCAGGCACGGGTTTCGTGCGCGCATGTCCACGCGAGCGGGGCGACGAATCCTAAAGCACAGACGAGATAAGCATCGCACACGGCTTACCGTCTGAGCCTGCTTGACCTTCTCTTTCCTTTTCGTGTAACGCACGCGTTTGCCGCGTGTCCCTTGATGGAAGCGCGAAGGCGAGAGGCGCTAAAGCGCAGGGCCGTCGAGAAGGCTCCGCATGAGGATCGAACCAAACGGAGAAGATTAAGAAACAACGTGATTTTACGTTTGTCCTGACCCAGGGCAAGGCGTGGTCGCCGCCTACGACAAGGTCGAAGCCTGCGACGAAGTCGGCGGCTGCGACTAGGTCGGCGGCTGCGACTAGGTCGGCGCAAACTGTTAGACTCATAGTCCAACCGAACCACCTCTCGCTCAGCCGGTGCGGTTTCATTACCTCGAAACGTCTTGGCAATGCTGTAACCCGAAACCGTGTCCGGAGGCGGCTGCGTGAGTCTGTGCGCAAGCACTATCCTCACATACGACCGGGCATGGACCTTGTATTCATTGCCCGTCGAGACGCAGTCAGGGTTTCGTTCTGGGAGCTTCACCGGCATGTTCATGCCGTGCTCATGCGCGCACATCTGCTGCCCTCGGAGTGCAAGGCGCATCAAGAGTAGGACTTGCCGACAGGGCCTCGAAAGATTGAGAAACCGGGAGAAGATGTCTCGTGTCCCTCGGCAGTTCGGTTGCGCTGCGGCTCATTCAAGGATACCGGCTGGCGATTTCGCCGCTGCTGCCGCCAAGCTGCCGGTACGCGCCTACGTGCTCGGAGTACTGCTACGACGCAATCGTGGAGCATGGACTGCTCCTGGGCGGCTGGTTGGGCATCAAGCGCGTCGCGCGGTGCCACCCGTTCCATCCCGGCGGCGCCGATCCGGTGCCCGAGATTGCTCGCGATGACGCTGCCGTGAGCAGCCGAACGCGGCGGACGTAGAGTAGAAACACAAAGCGGCAGGTTGGATGACACCGCGCTCGTGGGTGCCGCGAATCACCCCGGTGACAGCCGTGGTGGGTAGGCACAGAGACAATATCAAGTATCCCGGCAACACTTAGGAAGAGAAAGCGGTTCCAGTGGAATTTTTCGGCACACTCTGGAACGACATACTCGTTGGTGGCCTCCAAAGCGGCTTGCTCCGTCTTTACGATCTGACCGAATACGCGGGCGTGCCGAGCTTTGGCATTGCCATCATGATCTTCACAGTCATCGTACGTCTCATTCTCTTTCCGCTCAGTGTGACAAGTCTGCGCTCTTCACGTCGCATGCAGTTGTTGTCGCCCCGCCTGAAGGAATTGCAGAGACAACATAAGGGTGACCGTCAAGCCATGGCACAGGCCCAGATGGAGCTTTACAAGCTGCACGGCGTTAATCCGCTCATGGGATGTCTGCCACAACTAGCCCAGTTGCCCGTACTGTTCGCACTCTACTGGGCCATCATTGGTGTGACAAACGACGAAGTGACGATGGCCGGCCTGGAGATGGCATTCCTATGGCTTTCCGACTTGGCCGTACCCGACGTTTGGCTGCCGCCGGGCGTTGACTTGCCGTTCAAGCTGCCCGGCGCGTTGGCGCTCACCGCCGGCGCCACCCAGTGGGTCGTGCAACGCATGATGATGAATCGAATGACCAAAGACCCGCAGCAGCAGATGATCCAGAACGTGATGCAGTTCATGCCCATCATGATTGTCTTCTTTGCTATGCAGTTTCCATCGGGTCTTGCCCTGTATTGGGTGGTTTCCAATGTTTTCAGCATCGGGCAGCAGTGGTTCATCATGCGGGACAAGGGCCTGAACGTACCGGCAACGGCGCCGGCAGCGGTTGCCCAGAACAGCAACAGCCAAAGTGCCAAACCGGCGCAATCGCCCGCTGCCCCGCCAGCGACCAAGATAGACGGCCAAAAGAAGACGCCCCAAGCACCCGCAAAGAGTCAGCAAGAGGTGGCGCCGGAGCGTCCCGGCGGACTCCTGGGTGGGTTATCATTTGGGGGAGTGAAACGTTCGTCCATACCCGACCTCACCGAAACGACTCTACAAGAACTCGGCCTGGATGATGCCGACGACCAGGGAGAAGGCGCTGCCAAAGAAGCGCCCAACACTGGCAGATCAAGGTCGCGCAAGAGGGAGAAGAAAAAAGGTGGCGGAAAGCGTTGAAGCAACCGGCAAAACAGTCGAAGATGCAATTCAGAACGCCCTCGAGGAACTCGGTGCCTCACGCGATGCTGTGACCGTTCGGGTCATTAGCGCGGGCTCCGGAGGTCTCTTCGGCCTTGGCGGTGAAGAAACCCGCGTGCTCGTGGAATTGAAACCGGAAGGCGCTGCTGACGAGACAGACGAGGAAGAAACTCCTGCGGAAGCGGCCGCCCCCGAACCGGCGCCGGAGACCCCGGAGTTGCCGCTGGCGCAGGAACAGCTTGACGATGCTACGGAACTCCTCCGCGAATTCTTCCACCATCTTGGCAGCACCGTCACAGTTGAGGTGACCGGAACCGAGCCACTCCGACTCAACGTTTCCGGCGATGGCACTGACACTTTTGTCGGTAAGCGCGGCACCACGCTGCGTTCGATCCAATTCCTCTTCAATCTTATGCTGACGAAACAGCTTGGCGAGCACGATCTCGTCGTGGTCGACATTGGCGGCTATCGCCAGCGCCGTGAGGAATTGCTCACCGGTATGGCCCGCCGTCTGGCAGACCTGGTTCGCGAAAACGGCAAGGCAATCACGCTGGAGGCGATGCCGCCCCACGAGCGACGCATCATCCATTTGACCCTCGCTGAAGACGACGACGTCTCGACCCATTCCACCGGCACCGGGGACGAGCGGCGCGTCGTCATCGAACTCCAACAGCCGGAGGCCGAGGCGCAGGCGTAGCAGCTCGAACAACTGTCCCATTCCGGGTTCTCCTCGATCAACCCTGATTGGGGTCCAATCCAACTCTCCGTCGAAGACAGCCCCGTACCACGTACGGGGCATGCCTTGCACAGCTTGTTGTCCCTGCTGATGAAGAGACCTCCCTCGTCCTGGGGAGGTTTCTGCATTGCGCAGGCTTCCAGGCGAGAACACTCCCTCACCCAGGGAAGACCCTTACAAAACTCAAGTCTACAGGTGAGAACACTCCCTCTCCCTGGGGAGACCCTTGCATAACTCAAGTCTATAGGCGAATGGACTCCCTCTCCTTGGGAGGCTGTCTCATAATTGGCCTTACCGAAGTATACTGCCGTGCAGAGAGGCTAAGCGAGGTCTTGAGATAGACGTTTGTTGCTTTCTGGGCGTCGCATCAAGCTTTCAAGCTACCGGTTCCATCACTGTTACCACTCTGTCAATACGATCCGCCACTTGGCTGCTTTCCTCATTTTACCTACCGTGCTCTGTAGCGGAATTATGAGACGGCCTCTTGGGGAGAGGGGAATCTTCGCTATTCCAGCCAATTTGCACGCCCTCGTCAAAATTGCGCAAGGGTCAGCTAGCGAGAGGGAAGTCGGTGCCGGTCCAGCCTATTTCCGACTGTTTGGTAGAGTGGCGCGATAGCTTGCTATTGGTGAGCGCAGGATAGAATCCTTCGTTCCTGGGACACCGCGCCGCTCGATGGGTCCGCATACTCTCCCAATCCGGGAGTGGCACACCACCCGGTCAGCCGCAGGCATGCTCCCCGTGCCGTTACCGCGCACGGATTGGGCGGACGCTCGCATCCCCTGCCGTGAATCGACGCACGCGCCCATCGGCTGCGCGGACGCAGAGGCGCCCTTTGCGGTCCTGGTCCTCCGCGATTCCGCTGAACGTGTTCCCGCCAACGGATACGTCCACAGGCTGACCGATCAAATACGCGCCGTCTCGCCAGGCCTGCCACACCTCGTCGGGCGCCGCAAGCCAGCGACGGTACCAACGGTCAAACGAACGAAGGCTGGCGACCAAGAGTTCTTCGCGGGAGACGTGACGGCCAAGCGCGTCTGAAACCGTGGCAACCGGTTGGTCGAGCGAGAGGGCTCCTGCGGGAAAGTTTACGTTGAGGCCCGCGCCGACTACCACGGCGTCCGCCGTGGTCTCTGCGAGCAGCCCCCCGAGCTTCTTGCCGCATAGAATGAGGTCGTTCGGCCACTTGATCGCTGCGCGCAGGCCGGTTACGTGCTCCGTGGCTTCTTGCAGCGCCACCGCCAGCGGCCATAGCGCGTGCAACCACTGATCGCGCTTCAGTGTCGGCCGCAAGAGTACGGAAAAGAGCAGACAGGTAGAGGGCGGCGCGTGCCAAGCCCGGCCTTGCCTGCCCCGCCCGGCACTCTGGGAGTCGGCCGCCACAACCACTCCGGACTCAGCGTCGGCGCGTGCCAGTGCATGGCAGACTTCCATCGTGGAATCTACTTCCGTGCGATAGACTATGCTGTGGCCTATCTGTTGCTGCCGCACCGCCTGGGCCACTTCCCGCCAGCGCAGCGGTTCATTGTCGGACTTGGTCGGAGTGCTCACTGCTCTTGCTGCTTTTGGCAAGCAGTGACGTGATTTGCTTTGTGCTCCAAGAATCCTCCAGTACGTACTTGATCGGACATGGGGAATCTTCTACTTCCTGGGGAGAATCTTGTATTGCCCTGGTCGCAAGGAAAAGAATAAACCTCTTTCCTTGCGTAGCTCCCTCCGTCGCCTTGCTCCCTTTCCCTGGGGAGAGGGTCGGGGTGAGGGGTGGTTTTCGCTTTGCCGGATATCGCTCCCAGTGGCGTCTGTGTGCAACGCAACCATTCTGACGAACTTGGGCCGACATTAGCCTCACAGTTCTCGCCCCGATGCGCGAAAGCGCCAGGGCCAGGCAAATTTATCCCTAATCCGGGCTCATCCTCTCAACTATCAAACTCAAGTAAAGATTCTCCAAGTCACAGCGCATAACAGCCGGTCGCAAACGACTACCGCACTTCCCTCGTGCCTTTCCGATCACCGCTCCGCCCCGTGCTATAGTGAACACCATGATCAAGTACAGCACCGCGCTCTCCGAACGGATCTACGCTCGGCAACGCCTTTCAATGCAAATATGGCGTTTGCTTGGTTTCTGCGGCGTGCTCGCCGCGCTCCTGGTGGCGTGGTTTCTGCCTCCTTTATGGGCGCTTCTGACAATCGGCGCGGTGGCGGGGACTGTGGCCGTCTTTGCCTATCCGGTCTTGGGTGTCGGCATGCTCCTGTTGACTGTTCCCTTTGGCAGCATCCGTACAATCAGCCTTCCGGACAATGTTGACATAACGGTCAACGAGCCCCTTGTCGCGCTCATCGGTCTCTCCTGGCTCGCCGGTATGCTCGTGGGGCGGTGGTCCACGCCCTCGCTGCCATCTTTGACTATACCCATCATCATTGTATTAATTCCAATGGGACTCTCCGCGCTCGCCGCGGACAGTCTGTTGCTGAGCATAAAAGAGGTTAGCAAGTGGGCCGAGCTCTTTGTGATCTACCTTGTCACCGCCACGACGGTGCGTAGCCGCCGCGTGCTCGCTGCATTGGTCGGGGTGCTGTTGTTCGTTGCCCTGGCAGAGGTTGGCATCGGCTTGCTTCAGGTAGCGTTCCGGATCGGCCCGCCGCACTTTCTCGCCGGAGGCATTCTGATGCGGGCCCACGGCACGTTTGGGCAACCCAACCCGTACGGGGGCTACCTGGCGCTGATTCTCCCCATTGCACTTGCTATAGCGCTCTCAGCACCCCGTGGCAATATACGTCTATTGGGATGGGGTGCAAGTATCGCACTGGCAGTCGGCATTGCGCTCAGCCTTTCGCGGGGAGCCTGGCTGGGAACGCTGGCGGCGCTTAGCATGGTTTGGTTGCTCGACAGCCAACGCAACCGAATGCGTGCCATCGCGCTGGCATACGGTGGGATGACGGGAACGCTGGTTGTCCTGGTGTTTGGGTTAGTGCCGGAGGCATTGCTAACCCGTGTGACTGATTTGTTCACGTATGGCTCGCGTCTGGTGCAAGAATTGCGCGCCGGACCGAACCCTGACAACTGGGCTATCTTAGAGCGGGTTTCGCAGTGGTATGCCGGCTGGCAGATGTTTGCCGAAAATCCCTTCCTCGGTGTGGGCATTGGCAACTACCCCAAGGCATATGCAACCTATGCGTTGCCCGGCTGGCCGACCGGCGTCGGCCACGCGCATAATTACTACCTCAATCTAGCGGCAGAAGGGGGACTGCTAACACTCACCGCTTTTCTGCTCTTCTTGGGTCTCGCCTGGCGATTGGCCGCTCACAATTGGCGGCAAACTTCCGACGCGTGGGGGCGCTTGCTCGCACTCGGACTGATGGGCAGTCTGGCTGCCTTCTGTGCCCACAGTCTCGTGGATAGTCTCTTCGTGCATAGTATCGGCATTCTGCTCGGCGTACTCCTTGGGGTCCTCTCCGCATTGGCGGTCGTGAACGCCAGGGATGAATCCCCATCTTCACCACAATGGGACCAAAGCTCCACCGCAAGCGGCGCGGCTGAAGTGGCGCGCTAGAGGCACAGCCCAGTCCGACTGGCGTCCCAACAAGAGGACCTGCACACAACATCTGCCCATGGCAGAAAGGCTTGTGTTGTCCCAGTGGAGGCCCCCGGCTCGGCGCGTAGGGCAACCCGCGTACAGGTTTGGATGGCGGAGCAGCAAATTCTCGGTCTCAATTCTTAGACCCCGAGTCGAGTACGGGACTGACAAAACTGCTTGCACCGGAGATACTTGCACAACTCAGGTCGGCAAGCAAAAAGACCCCTTCTCCCTGGGGAGACCGTTGCGGAACCCCGGCCGGAGGCGCAAGAACTACTCCCTCTCCCTGGGAGGCTGTCTCAAAAGTAGTTCTACCGGATGTATACTGGCGTGAAGAGGAGCAAGGTGAGGTGGTGGGATAGTTGGTAGAGAGGTAGTGACGATGCCGTTGCGACCGTTTAGTCGTGAACAGGCCTGGCTGCTGCCGCCGACGCTGGAGGAACTGATCCCGGACGACCATCCTGTCAGGTTTGCGGCAGCGTTCGTGGACAGCCTTG